>CAJTKV010000004.1:0-9559 GCA_910577075.1 uncultured Bacilli bacterium | reverse complement strand
ACTTCTTATGGAAATCGCATTTTGGGCGATGCAACGGGAGAAATGGGACCTTTTAGAAAATATAAAGATACTTTTACTGGAAATGATCCAAATACTTGGATAAGACATAATTCTTGGTACGCTGATTATTCCACTTTTATACAAAAATCACATACCTGGTTTGTTCGTGGAGGATTGTTTTCAGACGGTTCTGTGGGCGGAGCATTTGCTTTTACCTATTATAATGGCGAAGGTTATGGTCACATAACAACGAGAGCTGTTTTAGTAGGTTAACCTTTTAAAAATAATCTTTAATTTGAAGGGCGTTGATAATGACGTCCTTTTTATTTTATAATAATATTTACTTTAGTTATTTGTGGTTATTTGGTATAATTATCTACGGAAGTGGTTTTATGAAAGCATGTGTATTAACTTTAGGCTGTAAGGTAAATGCCTATGAATCGGAACTTATAAAGGAATCATTAAAAAATAATGGTTATGAAATAATAAATGATGAAGCAAATGCTGATGTCATTGTAATAAATACTTGTACTGTAACCAATCAAGCAGATTCTAAAAGCCGCAAGATGATTAGACATGCTAGACGCGAAAATGCGAGTGCTATACTTGTTGTTTGTGGCTGTTCAGCCGAAAATCATAAAGATTCCTTGCTTGATCTTGATATAGATATTTTAATAGGGAATAAAGATAAGAGTAAAATTGTCAATCTAATAGAAATGTTTAAGGAGAGCGGGAAAAAGTTAACAAAGTTTTATGATTTGCGAAATGTCGATTTTGAAGATATGCAAATAAATAATTTTGCGAATAAAACTAGAGGATTTGTTAAAATTCAAGATGGATGTAACAACTTTTGTGCATATTGTATCATCCCTTTTATGCGCGGAAATATAAGAAGTAAAGATATCGATGTTGCTGAGAGCGAGATAAATTGTCTGGCTAACAATGGATATAAAGAAATCGTTTTAACGGGGATTCACACAGGTTCTTATGGAGTAGGTAAAGATTATGATCTTGTTGATTTAATACGAAGGATAACTCAAAATGATAATATAAAGAGAATAAGAATATCTTCTATTGAAGTAACTGAACTAAATGATAAATTTATGGAAGAGCTGCGCATTAACGAAAAAATAAGTGATCATATGCATATTCCTCTTCAAAGTGGTTCAAATGAAATCTTAAAGAAAATGAATAGAAAATATAATATTGATGAGTTTAAATCAATAATTAATAAATTACGTAAGATTAGACCAAATATAAATATAACGACGGATTTAATTGTTGGCTTTCCAGAAGAAAGCGATGCAAATCATTTAGAGACACTAAGAAATTTGTCGGATGTTGGCTTTTCTAAAATTCATACATTCCCATATTCCATGCGAAATGGAACTAAAGCTAGCACGATGAAGCAAGTAAATGATTCTATAAAAAGCCAGCGCGTTCATGAAATCCTAAAATTAAGTGATGAATTAGAGAACACATATTATAAAAAATTCATTGGAAAAAAATTAAGTGTTTTAGTCGAAGATGGAAATACGGGGTTTACGAGCAATTATATTAAAGTTAAACTAAATAAAAAATGTGAGAATAACACCTTTGTCGAGTGCATCATTACAAATGTTGATGGTATAAGTGTAAATGGTGAAGTACTTTAATTTACAAAATATTAATTTTGGCTTATAATTTTTATTATAAGGATGTGCATTTTATGAAATATAATGTAGATAATAATGGTATCCACCTTGGGACTGTAAGCGTAAATACGAGTGGTATAAAAAAATTCATTATTCTTGCTGCCATAGGATTTGCCGTTTTTACGACAGTTGGCTGTCGTCGCGAAAAGGAGAAGACCAATGCCGATGATGCAATTGTTCAAAATTATACTTATTCATACGAGCCACGTTATAATGACATCCTATATGAGGTTAAATGGGGAGATACTTTAACGGAGATAGTTGCCGCTTATGAAAGTGATTATAATAAAATTTTAAGATATGTCGATGATATAGAGCGTACAAATAAACTAAAAGGCGTATTAAGAGAGGGCATTACCATTAAATTATGTGGTGTACCTGAGAGCAAACTTGCCAATTATGGTTATACTTCTGATTATAACATAATTGGTTATGATGTTTTAGTTGAGGATGCCTACGACTGGCTTATAGAAGAAAGACAGTGGATTATCGAAAGTGAAATGAATACTGATCTAGTGGAAAAGTTTAATATTGATTTTACCGAATTTGTTATTCAGTACAACGACTATATCCAGGAAACTGACGAAACCATTAAAAGTGAAAAATTAGATGCTTTAGTAGCACTTTTAAACGATGTATTAGATCAATTTAAAGTTATTACTGGACTTAATTTTGATCAACATCACAAGGCCTATCCAATTCCTGATGACCAACCATCATATGAAAATATACTATAATATAAAGTAGAGTGTAAACTCTATTTTTATTTTTGCAATATTATTGAAGCAAAAAAAATATTCCTTTATAATTAATATTAGCATAGGGGTAATTGATATGAATATGAAATTGTTATTAAAGAAGCGAATTTTCTTTTTTATTACATCAACAGTGTTTATATTAACTTTAACTGTTGCGTCAAGTTATGCTTTTAAAAATAGTGATTTAAATCGCGATGCTGTAGTATTAAACAGTGAAAAATTAAAAGTTTTATACGAAAATGGACAGATAATAGAACAGGAAGACTCTTATCCAATGAGTGCTGAACAGGGTATGGAAAAAGCTAAAACAAGTACCATTAAAATTATTAATGATAAGAATAGCGCTGCCAACTATTATTTGAAAATAAGTAATAAAGAAGAAGGAAAAAATAATTTAGAATTCAATAAAATTTATTATTCTATTAACGGAGAAGAACCATTGCTTTTAAGTACAACTTCTAATGGTATCGTCTATTATGGCAAAGTTAATGGAAATGAAGAAGCAGTTATCAATATAAAAGTGTGGGCCGGTCTTGAATACATTACTAACAAAGATCAAGGTAAAGTAATTAATTTAAAATATGAAATATTGGAAAATTAAAATGAGAGAATTAGATTTCTCTCATTTTTTCACGATTCTTAAATGGATTCTTTTTATCAATTCTATCGGTAAATAGTATGCCATCTAAATGATCTAGTTCATGTTGAAAGGCAATAGCAATATCCTCTCTCACGCGGATTTCGTATTCTTCGCCAAATTCATTATATGCCTTTAAGCGAAGGCGTGCATATCTTGGGACAATTCCATCAACTTCGCGATTGACTGATAGACATCCTTCACCTTCGCCAACATATATTAACTCCTCAGAATGACTGATTATCTGTGGATTTATTACAATATATCGGCCGAATGTTCCATCACCATTATCCTCAGAAACGACAAAGATGCGTTTATTGATTCCAATTTGGCAGAAGGATAATCCCATGCCAGCGCGTAAGTCATACTTTTTGGCAATCTCCTCAATTTGACTCATTTCTAGATAATCTAGACAGTCATAAATAGTTTGTTTAGTCTTCTCATCTAGTGGAAAAGTTACTTCTTCGCTTACCTTATGAAGTCTAGCATCTTTTTCATCTAATATTTTAATATTTGGTAATTCCATAATTACACCCCTCATTACCGAATATTTTATCAAATTATGTTACAAAAATAAAGTGTATAATTAAAACGTTAAATTTATGTAGAATGTTGAGTAAAATTTACATTTATATTTACTAAGTATTAACAATATTTTATAATTCTATTAGAGAAGGTGTTAAAGATGGAAAGAATAAAAGAATTGAGAATGACGGCAGTTATTTTATTAGTAGGTATGTTTTTATTAAGCGGATGTTTCTTTTCTTCCAAACATGAAGTAGCTTTTAAAACTAACGGAGGAAGCGAAGTTAAAAATGTCTCTGTTAAAAGTGGTAATAAAATAGAAGTACCAGAAACGCCAACTAAAGAGGGATATGTCTTTGAAGGCTGGTACTTAAATGGCAAAGAATATAATTTTGAAGATGAAGTAAACGAAGATATAACTTTAGTTGCTAAGTGGCGCAAAGTTGATGTCGATGGTGAAGAAGAAAATGAAGAAAATAAAAATGAAGAAGAGGATACAACTACGGAAAAAGTAACTACTGAGCGCATAACCAAAAAGAAGACTACAGTTAGTGGTACAGTTAAAAAGACAACAACTAAAAAGAAGACCACGACGAGTAAAAAAGTAGTAGTTACAACCAAGAAAACAACGAGCAGTACGACGACAACTTCTAAGGCTCCTATAATACCTGATATTCCTGAAGAAACAACAAAGCCAACCGAACCAATCAAACCAACCGAACCAATCAAACCAGAGGAACCAACACTTCCTGAAAAGAAAGAATTAAAAATGAATATTACTATCAAAGAAGTGCTTTTAGATTCCATGATAGTTGATTCCAAAAATAATGATGTCCTAGATACAATAAAATCTAAAGAACTTATACCAGAGACAACTGAAGAAATAAAGAAAAATTACAATTTGATAATTGACTTAGATAGTGAAGATGTTAATACAATAAGTAATTTAGGTGATGAAGATTTACAAGAATTTCTTTCAAGTGATATCGATAAATGGGAGATAAATGATCAAACAGGAACTATGTTAGAATTAACTGTTGAAAATAATATATTATCTTCCGTAGTAGAACATGAAGTTAGAGCCATAACAATCAAGAGTGAAGATAATGCCTATGTCATAACTTTTGATGAAAAAGAACAAAAATGGATTATTGATTATCCTAGTGTAATGGTTAAGAATGATGAAGAAGTTAAATATTATGCGGATTTAGAAACATCAGTTAAAAGTGCTCCTTTAGGAGCGACTGTGACAATCCTTAAAGATATGGACCTAACAGATATCATAATTATTGATAAGCCTCTAAATATTGATGGTGGAAATTTTAAAATTAACAGTTCAGCAGAATATCTTTTTGATATTAAAAACATCAATGACGAGACAAGAGAAATCGTCATTGCCAATATGGAAGTTAAAGTAAATAGTTTACTACATGTAGAAGATCTTAAGATAAAGGCTATAACAATTGAAAATATTAAAGGATCTTATGAAGATAAAATAATGACTAATGAAAGCTGGCTAGAGATAGTTGAAAATAATTTAAAGCTAGACTTTTTAGAAATTAAGGAAGATAATTCTCTTGCTGAAAAAACACTTTAATGTGTTTTTTTCTTTTGATATAATAGATTAAGAAAGCGGTGATTAGATGATAATAGTTGTCGTTGGACCAACGGCTGTTGGAAAGACCAAAATGAGTGTTGAACTAGCTAAGATATATAACGGCGAAATAATAAATGCCGATAGTACTCAAGTATATAGGGGCATGGATATCGGTACTGCGAAAGTTACTAAGGAAGAAATGCAAGGAATAAAGCATCATTTATTAGATATTTGTGATGTCGAAGATTTATATACTGTTTATGATTATCAAAAAGATGCACGCGAAAAAATAGAGGAAATCAAAAATAAGGGCAAGATTCCCATTCTTGTTGGCGGAACGGGATTATATATCAAGGCAGCACTTTATAACTACGATTTTGTTGACACGGACAATTTAGACTACATAGATGATCTTTCTGATGAAGAAATAATAAAAAAAATTAAAGAGTATGGAGATATGGAAATTGACTTTAGCAATCGTCGCCGTTTAGTTAGCACGTTAAAGATGCTAGCTAGTGAAGATACGCAAGTTTTAGATAAAAATCATTTGCTATATGATGATGTCATCTTTATTGGACTTACTACTAAAAGAGATATCCTTTATGAGAAAATTAATAAGCGCTTTGATGCCATGCTCGTTAACTTAGTCGATGAAGTAAAAGAATTTTATAAAAAGGGTATACGTACTAAAGCTCTAAATACGGCAATTGGCTATAAAGAATTGTACAAATTCTTTGATGATGAAGATACATTCGCCAATGTAATTGATGAATGCAAACAGACTACGCGAAATTATGCCAAGAGACAATACACCTGGTTTAACAATCAAATGGAAATCAAATGGTTTGATGTTAATTTTGAGGATTTCTCCAAAACCCTTGATGAAGCTTGTTTATATATCGATAGTCAAAATACCTAAAAAGTTCACTTATGTGGGCTTTTTTTCATATATTAAATTAGAGGTGAAGAAAATGGAACTTAATGATGAACTATTTGCCAAGGTTGAAAAGAAAACCAAGGTAAATAAGGAATCGATCATAAATATCGCAAATAAATTAAATGAAGGGAATATGAAAGATAAAGCTACTTTAAGTGGGATAATTCAAGAACTTGCCCATCTCACGGGAAAGAATGTCTCGCAGGAAAAAGAAGACAAGATAATTGATATGATTTTGCATGATAAAGTGCCAACAAATGTTGATAAATTTTTCTAAATAAGCTCCAATTTGCAATTTTTTAATATTTTTGCTATAATAGTCGACACTCAAAGGGGAAAATGTGATATGGAGAATTATGGTAAAATATTGAGAAAATTCATTAATTATCAAAATTATACAAATGCAGTAGTTAATAATTGTGTTGCCGAATGGCAATCCAGAAGAGATTATCAAGAGGCCTTAAACTTTAAGACTGTTAATGCTCTTTCAATCTTCGCTTGCAACAATGATTATAATGAAGAAGGTTTAGATGACCGTTCGGTAGATAGAAGAGGTTTCAAATTAACGGCCATGTGTTGTACATTAGAGATGTATGTCGATATGTACAGAGTTCTCAATTTAAGAGAAAAATTGGATATAATTAATGATCTAGATGCTCATATATTAGAAGAGTTGCGTAAATGTAAAAGTATAGAAGATATAAGGAAGATTTTCTCTCATGAATCATTATCATCATTAATGGTTGAAGCATTGAATTTCTCTGACTTATCTGTTTATGACAAAGTATTGCAGACTAAAGCCCTAGATGAAGAAGATATCGCCAAACTAAAAGAGATGTTCCCTTTATTCGAAGGAGAATACGACAGTTATAATGTTGAAGTTAATGAAGCATTCATGATTCGTGAAATGCAAAAGTGGAAAGACATTTGGCCAAATGATCCCGAAAAAAGTTATGAAGATGCCGCTAATTTCTTAGATCAATACTCTATATTAAATAACTCTTTATATATAAGTCTTTCAGAAAAGACGGGATATGCTAAATTGGGAGATACCAAGGGTATGTTAAAAAAATTAATTAATAAACAATAGTCTTTTAGAAAAGGTAAATATTTGTTATAATATTCCTAGAATAAGGAGTGGTTATAATGTTATTTACTGATGAAGTAATGGATATGAACGAATTAATAGAAAAACTAGCTACTATGAATACTAAGATAAATAAGATAAAGGTAGCAGCTGTATGTTTTATATTTGATAAAGATAATAACTTAATATTGCATAGAAGAGGACCAGGAGCTCGTGATGCTGTTGGCAAATTACAGGCCATAGGAGGCTCTGTAAATAACGATGATGTCGACTTTAGATCAGCCTTAGCAAGAGAGCTAAGAGAAGAGGCCGGAAGTAATGCCAAGATTCGTGTTGACGGTTTCGTTGGAGCATTATTAGATGGCAAAATTGATCGCTATTCGGGTGAATACATCGACTGGATTATTCTTGCTTATCATGCCACATTGGAAAGTGGAGAACTTATAAATTCGGAGCCAGAAAGATGTATTGGTTTTGAAAAAGCTCCATTAACGGGTTTCTCTAATGAAGATCTATCCGATACTGCTAAGATTTTCATTAAGCGACTAATTGACATTAAGAAGTAATAAATATTACTTCTTTTTTTGTGGAACATGATATAATTAATTAAAGAGTGTGAAGAATATGAAAAAATATTTTTTTAATTCCGATGGTACTATTATATTAGTCCGTGCCATTATATTAGTTGACGCGATAACCCTAATATTATTACTTTTAATCTTCATGGGATTATTCAAAAATAACGATATAACTCCAAGAGTTACAACGACGACGAAGAAAACCACTACTACAACGATTAAACTATGTAAGAATTGTCACATCAATTTTAATCGTGAGGATATGATTATGGAACCTAATAGCAGTTATCCTTTAGAAGATTTAATGGATTTAAAGGGCATCGAGATTCATAATGTCAAATTTAGTATAAGTGATGCTACTAAGGCCAGAATTGACTTTGTCGATGGCAAAACGAGTATTGTTGCTGAAAATACCCTGGGTTCATTCACCTTGACAGCCAAGTACTTAGATCTAGAAGAAAACTTAGTTATAAATATTAGTACAAATAAACTAGAAAGTGTGAACTTTAAAAATCTAGCATACTATTTGCATGTTGGAGAAACAATAGATTTGGGAATTGTCACAAGCCCCGTTGGATATAATATTGAAAATATGAAAATCACGGTAGATAATCCTAATATCGCTTCCTTAGTAGATAAAAAGAGCCTAAAGGGAGAAAGTCTAGGTACGACAAAAGTCACTATTGACAATAATGGAACATATATTAGTGCCAATGTTCATGTTGTTAAAAATAAGATAACCATTAAAGTTAAGGAAAATTATACTTATCAAGAAAAGGATATCTTAGAATACAATAGTGAGGGAACAGAGATACTTTTAACAATTGAAAGTAATAATCAAACATATACCAATGAAGATATAATTCCGGTAATAAAAGATATGGGAAGTTTTACTACGGAAATAAGTTATGTAAGCAAGAGTTCATCATTAGAAAATACCTATATATATCGTCTCAACTATAAGAAAAACTCTTCTAAAAAAGTCGAGATGGATTATTCTTTGATTGAGTTTAAGTTGAGTGATGGAACAAAGAAAGAATTAAAGATTGCGAGGAATCAGTAATGGCAGTATGTACAAATTGTGGAGCAAGTTATGAAAAAATTGGCAGAAACTGTCCTTATTGTCATACTCCTGTAGCACTTACGAGTGTAACAGATAGTAAATCCGTAGATAAATACACAGGAGATTATGATAGTGCTAAGACGAGATTAATGGTCTTCAGTGTCATTATTTCCAGTTTTGGATATATATATTATTTTATCAACCGTGAAAATTATCCCTTAAAAAGCAACAGTGCTTTATCCGGTGCTTTAGTTGGTACAGTTATTAAACTGGCAATAATTATAATAGTAATTATTGCTACGATGATTAAATAAGAGTTTATATGGAGAAAAAAATGAAAAAAGTTTTAGATGTCTTTTTATGCTTATTTTTAAGTATTCTAGCTATAATGGGGAGTACTTTGGCCTTTGATTATAGTCTAGTAATGCGTATATTATTATTCGTTATCATCCTTATTATCAGTATTATTGGAAAAAGGAAAGAGAAGCGAACAAAATGGGTTTCCCTAATATTCAGTATCTTATATAGTTTTATATATGTGCTAGGTTCTAATGTTTATGATACAGGGGGTATTAACTCTCTATATCAAAATCCTTTGATACTTCTAGATACGGTTATAGCGATTACTGGAACCTCATATTTACTATATTTAATAAATTATTATCTATTTTATCTAATAGATA
>CAJTKV010000003.1:29863-80111 GCA_910577075.1 uncultured Bacilli bacterium | reverse complement strand
AATTTTATTACTTTTCTCAATAGAAATACTATCAAACATCTCTGCTTCGCTTATTTCATTTGTTCTTCCACAAAAAATAATTAAATAGTTAGCATTTTCATTTGTTGTATATATTGCTGTTGAATCAGTACTACTTTTTGCTAAAATATTTGATAATTTATCTCCAATTTTAGGAATCGAGCTTGAACATCCCATAATAAATCTATTTGGTAATTTTTGTATCGCATAAGTCGTATTTGGTAAACATGATATGTATATCATAATACCCTCAGCTAAAGAAACTATTGCATTTGAACTTGTGTTGATATATGCTCTTATAATATTGACATTATCCTTATCAAAATAATTAGTTATTCCTTGAACAGTCTTTATTTCTCCTGGAACAATTTCTTGATAACTCTTACCTTCAATTAATATTGATTCTAAAGGATGTTCTCCTGCGTCACTTACTTCGATAGGATTACCAGAAGTGTTTTTCTTTGTTGTTATCTCTTTGTCGAACTTGTTGTTTGTTTCTTCTACTGACAATTTGATACCATCAAGGGATTCTTCGAATTCGACTACTTTCGATACAGCTTCGTTTACTTCAGCAACTACACCATTTATTTTTTGTTCTTGTTTATTTACTATTAGATATACTTGAGCTAATTTACCATCTTCTTTACCTGAACTATCATAATCTGTTTGAGTTTCGGTTGGCATTTCAGTATAGATGTTTTCAGATAATCCTTGAGTTATATTTATCTCATCATTTAGCATTAAACATTGATACGTTCTATTCTTAACTGTTACACCATATATATCATAAAGATCATAATAACAAATACCAGTACTAGTAAAATCATTAATATGATAAGCAAAGCCTTTTAATTTATCTAATATTTCTGGAAGATAATCACTTCTATCATTCCAATTTAATATTTGATTATCACATATTTTAACTTCACATAATCCATGTTGTTCTATACTCTCTTTATCTTGCAAGTATACGTTATCACTTTCAGCACTACGAGATAACACTATTGAATTTATCGGACCATACATATCTCCAAAATTAACATTAGAATCATTTAAAAATTCTTCGTCAATAATATCATTTGTTTCATTTGGATATCTTATTTCTAGTTCATCTTTATCATTAATACAAATCACACTTGCTGTTACTTGTGCCAATTCATCTAAAATGTCCCTAAAAGTGTATTCTAAGCCAAAATATAGTTCTTCGTTAATTATCTTATCGTAATTAACAAAATTATCATTTTTATTAGCAAAGATTAGTCCTATTTTATTACATAGAGCATTTATATAATCTCTAATACTAATCGGATAAGTTACTCCTAAATCCTCATTAGTATGCATAGACTCAACCATTTTGTCATAACATAAGATTTGATAACTATTAGTATCTTCTTTCTTTTCACTAGATATTACTTTGTAATTGCCATAATCGATGTATTCATAAGATCCATCTACTTTTACTCCAAACTTATAATTAACTATCGTATTTTTAGGAATATCAATATTAGAATCAATATCTAACTGCTTCATTGCTGATTTAAGCATATTTCCATTAAAACTTGGAGTTACGCTATTTAAATCTTCACTTGTTAAAGTGTGCTTAACATTATCTATAGTAAAAGTTAATATACTATCTAATTCTTTACCATATAACTTAATATTTTCTTTAAAACCATTTGTGTGCTTCTTCATATCATGCTCTCCTTTTAACAGAAATAAATGAAATTCCAAATCCTTCGGCTTTTGTTAATTCATCTATAATGTTCTTATTTGTTAATTCATAATCTCCTGTGTAAGTAGTCATCGTGATTCTTTTCTTTTTTGATGGATCATAATACGTTACTGATTGCCTAGCCTTATCCAATATAGGAACTATTTTCTCTACTTCAGATTTAGTTAATTTTCTAAATTGGACAGTAATTTTAGGAAAGATTCCTATTAAAGTTCCAGTTTGTGTACCTGCTAAGTTTCGACCAGAATCGGAAGCCCAAAGCTTGTTATATCCAAATTTTGCTTCCACAATAAAAGAGCCCAAATTGAGCTCATCTACTATTAAACTATCTTTATCAATAATCATTATTTGAATCTCCTATCCATTTTTCGCGAATTCTTGTTGTGTATTAATTTTCTTTAACTCTTTACTTAAAATTCGACCATTCATTTGATTTATATTTGTTAAGTTTATTGTCATATGTCTTGCTATTGCTTGACCTAATAAATCCATTTGCTGTGAATCTGTTAATGGAAGAATACCTTCTTGTCCTCGTTCTCCGCCTATTGCTTGAGTTATTGGCACTCCTCTTCCTGGTTGATTTATAATTGCTCCTGTAGCACAATATTGAAGTTTAGGATATGCAATTCCACCTTTGGCAAATCCATAAACATTGCCACCAGAAACAACTCCACCTTTTGAGAATCCAAAGGTACTTTTTACTTTATTCCAAGCACTAGATGCTCCACTTTTGATACCACTCCATAAACCACTAAAAAATTTACTAAACTTTTGTCCAAAAGTTTCATAATTTTTGGGATCAAGTCCATTTTTAATATCGTTGGGCAAATCCTTCATAAAAGTTTGTTGGGCATCTCTACTCATACTAGACATAGATTTACCAATTAAATCTCTTGCTTCTTGAGCACTTAGTTCTCCTTTGTTAAAAGCATCTACAACAGCTTTCTTATATTTGTCATATTCTCCCTTTTCTGCTGATAAGGCAAGTTGATTTTCCCATGATGCTATTTTTTCTTTAGTTTGAGCATCTGTAAGTTTTTGAAGTCCAGTCTCTAATTCTTGAGAAGACTTCTTTAAGTTTTCTTGAGCTGATTGATTGTCAATATAAGCTTTATAAACTTCTTTTTGTTTATTATTCATATCTTGATATGTTAAACTTCCATCTTTAACTTGATTGAATAGTTCTTCTCCACTCATCTTATTCTTCTTTTCAGCTTCTTCAAGCTTCTTAGCTGATTCTTCAACTTTCTTTAAAGCATTATCATAATTATCTAATGTATTAGCATAATCATCTGTAGCTTGTTTTAACTGTTCTTGAGCTTCTTTTAAATCAATACTAGCTTGTTCAACTGATTTAATTGATTCTTCCTCACTAAACAAATATGCTATCAAAGATCCAACTCCTGCTGTAAGAGTTACTATTAAGCCAATTATCTCAGACAATCCGAATGTTCCTGAATCTATTGCTCCTCTAATAGTTAGTCCTAATGCAACAAAAGCAGCTCCCAAAAGAATCAAAGCAATTTCAGCATTCTTTTCAGCTGGAGTTAAATTGTTCCAATTTTTTATTAAATCAAACATTGATGTTGCAATTAACATTAATCCTCCGACAATTAAAGCACTACTTAACATTTTTCCGAATGATTCCATAGTAGAAGTTGTTTTTTTCGCTCCTTCGGATGTATCAAACAACCCATCTTTCATCTTTTTTAGATTCAATAAGAAAGTACCTGCTTTAGCACCTGCCCATAAAGCACCTAATGTAATAAAGAACCCTAGTACAATATCTTTGTTATCAGCAATCCATTTTATCCAACTTGGAATTTTATCTTCTGACATATCTGGAATTTCAAATTGTGCTGAATTTGCTCCTAATGCTCCTGTAGTTCCATTATCATTAAGAATAGTCATCTCATCCCAACCAGCCAATGATTTTTTCATTTTTTCTGCTGATTTAGCTCCTGCCTTCATTGAGTTAGCACTTGCCTTTGTTAATATATCTACTCCAAACCATGCTTTAGCTATATACGCAACATAGGACATCAATTTCCAAGCTAAATTTACCACTCGTGTTAGAATCGGCTCTAATGCACTAGCTAACATCATTTTCATTGAATACATCTTGTTATTAATGCCATCATTGTAAGATGATATTGTAGACATTGCTTGACTTGCTATATTAAGAACAGTTCTTATTCCAAATAATGCTCCTACCCATTTTCCGACTTGTTTAATATTATCTTTTATCGACTTACCAGCATTATCAAAATTAAAATGGACTTTACTTGCTTCATCTTTGGTTTCTTTAATTTTCTGATTAACATTTTCTTGATTAGATGCATTTTCAGCTAATTTTTGATTAATACCATTCAAACTACTTTTTTGCGATTCTAATTTCTCATAATACTTTTGAGCACTTATGTCTAACAATTCAGATTGCGACAACAATTTTTGATAATTAACATTAGTTTCTAAGTTCTCTGGTAAATTTGTTTCTTCCATGGATGCCATTTTTTTATTGATTAATTCCATCTTTTTATCGATTTTATCGAGTTCTTTCATTGTATTTGATGTATCAAGTTCCAACTTTGCTTTTTTATTCAAAAGTCTCTCTTCTTCTTTTTCGAACTTTGCACTCTCTTTTTTTAGATTGTTTAGTTCTTTTTCAAAGTTTCTACTATCTATATCAGTTCCTATTGTAATCCAACCATCCATTGTATCACTCTCCTCTCATTAATCGATAAAATTCTCTTACACTGTCCTCTTCTTCTTTTGATAATTTTATTTCTTTTTTAACTTTTTTAAGTTCTACTTCCTTCTTAGCTTTAATAATTTTGTCACGTTCTTTTCTATCCTTAATCTTGGAGGTATCACATGTCCTTAAATTCCTGATTCGATTAAGAACACAACAATTACCAAATTCGCTATTAGATAATCCATTTAAATCATTGTAAAAGTCCCACCAATGCAAATATTCTAATTCATAAGGATTGTACTTATAATCTTGTATAAAACTACTTCTTATGTATTTTCTATCTTGAGTAAAATCCATATCAGGTTCTTCATTTGAATCTTCTAACTCTTTTCCTAAATTAAGATATAGTTGCCCTAATCTTTTAAGTTCTTCATAATCTTTAGGATTATTTAATCCATCATCTCCGAACAATTTATAAATGACAGCTAAGGCTTTCTCATATTCCCCTATAGAAGTATCTGCTGCTATATTTATACATTCAATGGCTACTCTAAAATCAGTATTAATCTTATATTTTTTATCGCCAATTCTTACATATTCTGGATTATTCAAGAACATTATCTTCTTTCTTATTAGAATATTTTCTCTTTATCATATTTCCTATATCATCTGTTGTCTTTTTTAACATCGGCATTATAGGTTCAAGCATCTCTGATATATCGTCATACATCATTAAATAAGGATTACGACCATTTAACAACTTCTTTGTACCACCCTCACCAAGAAATAAATCAAGTGCTTCCATTTCTCTTTTATAAAACTCTTTTGTAGCTTCTATTTTAGTCTTTTCGTTAGCTGTAAATATTCCTTTAATTTTATGGTCTGGTCTTTTATCTATAATCGCATATTGACTACGAATGAAATTTAAATTTTTTGTATGTTCTATTGAACATTGATTGATTCTTATCGGAAGTTCAATATCTTCTACATCAAACTCTAGATATTGACCTGTTGGATTACCTTTAGAATCCTTTATTCCAATTTTTAAGATATTATCTTTTTTTAATTGTATATAATCTTTCATGTTATCTCTTCTTTCTTGTAAAAATTAATAGTAAAAAAGAGTTAAGGTTTCCCCTAACTCTAATTAATCTGCTGATGGAGTAAATGTTGGTACTCCATTTGCAAATGAAACAGATCCTTTTATTGAATCCCCTTCGTAATATAAATCATATTCAATAGTAGCTTTGTCGCCCATATATTTGGTTATTACAAGCTTACCATCACTTAAATCGGCAGGATAAACTCCATCTTTACCTTTCCAGATATCAATATCTAAGATATGCGTACGATAATTCAATTTATCTCTTCCTGCCTCTGCAAATACAAAGCAAGGATCACCTTTATGCATACTTTGCGAAACAGCTCCTTGTTTTTGGTTAGATGAATGATCTTGTCTTGAATTTTTTTCTACTATCCACTTTTCACTGTCTACTTGTGGATTGTATTCAATGCCATAATCTGTTATTCCGATACCTAGTAAGGCAAATTGCATTGTTTTCTCATTTGGAGTTGTATCCAAAAAAGTTGCGAACTGGTCCCTTTCTATTTTTTCTAATCCTTCTGGAATTTTTAATTCACTATTCATTATTTTTTTCCTTCTTTCTCTTTTTTATTTTCTTCTTGAGGTTGTGTATCTTTTTCTATATTTTCCTTTTTCTTTTCTTCCATTGTTGTTATAAAATCTTGTATTTCAGCATAAGAAAAAGGCTCTATAAAGCCTCGTTCATTTAATCTTATTAACTCTTCTTTACTGTTAACTTTTACCTCTTTACCTTTTGTGTATTTTTCACCATGCAAAGTAAAGTCAATTTTTGCTATTACTGCTTTCATTAAATCCTCCTATTTTATATTTTATTTGTAATTGAATATCGAACTCACAAGCATTAGCTTCAGCATTATTCATACTTCCACAATTTAAACATTCAATTGATTCAATGCCGTCTATGTCTGGCAATATGCCTTTTTTATTATTAGAATATATGATGTCTTCAAATACTTCAAAAAAACCAACATTAGTTAAGTTATCTAAAACATCTGGGCTATAATTCATACGACTTCTAAAAGAATAGACATCTTTATGTATTTCTAGTCCTGTTATCCATTTTTCAACAGTACTCGCAACAGGAATTTTATCAAGAGAATAGTTATTTGGATTATTTGACAACATATTAGTGTTCATTTCATAATCTTTATCTTCTATCATGTTATCAATTATTTTTATTAAGTACTCTCTCAATTTAGTTATTCTTATTTTTTTTACATCTATTGCCATCATTTACACCCTTTCTCAGCATAAGCTTGTACTTCTTTTTCAACAGATTTCATTTCTGCACTCACCATCTTTTTATCCCAACGTGGTCCAGTACCTGCTTTATGATAATTTAGATTTTTATCAGTAGGTTCTTTCTTCACTCCTGGTCTACTCCAATGCCCATAATCTTCATTATAGAAAGATCCTTTCCCAGTTTTAGGGTCTACAAATAATTTACCTTCATATTGATAATGTGCATAAGGAGACTCATAGACTATGTTACAAGAATTATCAACGCGAGAATTTTTAATCAATTCTGCTTTATCTATTGGAACATATCGTTCATTCATCCTTTGTCTACATCTTTCAGCAAAATACTTATGAACAGGTCCGTTTCGTTGAATACCTAATCTTGTTTTAATAGTACCTACTGAGTTAAATTTAACTGACATTATTTACCTTCGATGTGTATATGTTTATTATTTCCGAAAGTATTATTTGAAATAGATGTAATTGTATAGACGTCATAATTAGATAGATCCTTGATAGATGTGATATCGATATCAAGATTTCTTTGAACTAAAATGTCGCCTACATCGAAATTTTTAACATCTAAAGTTTGGTTTGTGTCATAAGGTATTCTAATCTTAACATCGTTTGCATTTTCCAAACCTTTGTTAATTGATACACCTTTTCCTCCATACCACCATGCTTTAAATTCTTCTTCAGTTCCATAATTGAATCTTATCCACTTATTCATTTTAGTTTTTGGATTAAGCACTTTATGATACACAGTCAAACACGAATTAACTAACATTACTAACTCCTAAGTACAAAACTGGCACTTTATTAACAATAACATTAGATAAGTATCTACACATTATGTCTTCTAATTCGTCGTTTTTAGCATCTATATCAGTTTTTTCTAACTTTCTATATGAAATACTATAACCATCAGTATTTTCACTTGAAATCGCCTTGTTTTGCTCTTCAAGAGGTTTGTATTTTTCTAATGTTTCAATCATTTTAAATACACACATTTTAACATCTTCGGGCATTTCATCTAGTTTAATTAATCTTCTTTGAGTTCTTTCATCAATTATTTTCCTTACATCATATTCTAAGAAATTAAAAGGAACTTCTTCTAAAACGCCTTGAAGTTCCTTATATTCCTTATAAGATAAATATTGTCCTTTCAAATCCATATTTACCTCCTATTATCTCTATTAATTATTTTTTGCTGGAGCAGATTTTATTACAGTTGCGGGTTTTAAACTTGCAAATGGGAATCTTGTTTCAGTTTCATTTAATGCATTTACTGGATTTGGAATTTCCCAACCAAGTCTCATTGTTACACGTAATGCAACCATATCATCTTGTGCTAAGTTATAAAGAATTTCTCCTGTTGATGGATCTTGAATAATTGCTTGATCTAACACTTTATAAGTGATATCTTGACGAATTGAATAAACAGCTTGAGAGAAATCTCCTGCAACTAATACAGAATTTTTACTATCCCATGCACCATTATCTAAGAAACTTCTCTTTAAACCATCAATCTCTGTTCCTTTGACTGGTTGTCCATTCTTATCTAATAGCATTCTGAATTTACCCTTAAGTTCAACACCACCAAGTAAGTCAGTAACATTATATCCACTGGTTTCAACTTTAACCATAACATCATTAATATCAGAATATAGGTTATCTGTAGCATTTACTTCTGCTCCTACAGCAATGATAGAAGGAATAAGTCCATCTCTCCAATCAGCTGGTTTTTCAACTCCATTGAAGATTGCATTATCTATTTTTTTACCTAATGCCTCTTCTAATCTTGGCTTAATCGCCGCCCAGATATCAATACTTGAATCTGCTAAATCATTTTCCTTAATTGGAACGATTACTGCTAATTCTGCTGCATTAATATATTTTTTGTCCCATGCCATTTTAGTTATATTTTTACGACCATTATTATTAGTTTCATCTACAAAATATGTAACAGGTAGACTGTCTAAAACTCTCAATTTAGTTTTATCACTCGTCATATTTGGTAAACGTTTGAACATGGACAATGCTTTAGAATGCTTTATTACTCCTTCAAAAATTTCATTTGCAACTTGAACTTCTACTAAAGCGTCAACGTCTGTTCTATCAATTTTCTTACTATTTGCCATTTCTTTCACTCTCTCTTTCTTCTTATTCGGCATTTCTTTCCCCACGTAAAATATTGTTCATAATATCATTTGTGGTTGTTTCTTGATTATTTCCACCATTCAAGTTTGGTGATGATTGTACCTTCTTAACTACAGTTTCTCCGAAATATTGTGGATTTTCCTCTTTGTAGTTTTTTAAGGCTGTTTCAAAGTCTGTCTTGTCATCGACTTTAGCCATAACTTTGCTTCTAACAAACTCGCTAAATTCTTTCTTAGCACCACTATCGACCATCTTTAGTTGTGCTTGCAAATCTTTATTTTCATTTGTTAGTGTTTCTGCATTCTTTTTGATACCTTCGATGTCCATATCTTCATAAGATTTTAACTTGTCGTTAGCATCATCAAGTTTTGCTTGTAGTTGGCTCTTTTCCTCTCTTAAACCATTTAACCTCTTACCATATTCTGCCATAATAGTATCAATAGTTTCTGAGTCTAAATCCAAACCTTTCAAAAATTCATTCACTATAATCTCCTCCTTACTTTTTTGTAGGTGGTCTGTTCCACCACGTGAATTAATTATTTTGCTAGTCCTAAAGGTTGCTATGCCACACCAAAAAAAGACATATTACTATGTCCTTAAAAATTGGCACATCAAGCAGGAATCGAACCTACGTCTACAGTTTTGGAGACTGTCGTGTTACCACTATACTATTGATGCATGAAAAAAGAACTATTGCTAGTTCTCTTATAATAATTATCAATTATAATATTCGTTTGGAATTTTTATTTTTGATATTCCTACAATATAACGAAAAATCTGGGATTGATTTTTGTTTAAATTTTTTCTAAATTTTTGAAATTTTTCTTTTGTGTTACATTCCTTTAAGAAAAGTTCCATATTTAAATCAATCTTGCTGTATAATGCTATTTTATCTAATTTCTTAGGTTTATTGTTAGTTAATATATCAACTATATATTCTAATTCTTCATTTGTAAAATTAAATATTACACTCATTTTAACACCTCTACATCAATGTTTATTTGACTATATCCATAATCATCAACTATATTGTACGCTTTTAATATTTTATACTTTGTATTTGTATTTAATATTGCTTCGCTTTCTTCTATATTTTTTGTTATAAAACAATTCGTTCCTTGTTTAATATATGTATTTAATTTTACCACATTATCTTTAAAGATACTATTATCTGTTAAACTAACACTCATAAATCCTTTATTAGTTATAATTTTACCAGCCATTTCATTTATACTTTTAGCTCCAACCTCAAATTCTTTTTCGAGTCTATCACGTGATATTTCTATGTTAAATTCGTTTTTTAAATAGTCTTCTCCTACATATCTCGAAGCCTTAACATTATATTCTAGTTTGTTTTTAGAAATTACATTTTGTAATATTTCTGTTGTTTTTCTTTGTTCAAAATTCATTTCCAAGCTAGAATCTCTTAAACAATTATTTATTCCCATAGCATAATCAGTTGCTATATAACCATTATTGTAATCATAAAGCCTATCTTCTTGCTCTTTTGTAATATTTTGTTTTATAGATAAGTCATTAAATGAGTCATTATCAATTTGATTATAATCATCTGGATTAAATTCTTCAACTTTTTCTTGAATTATATTTTTTTCTATTGGTTTAGCTAAATCTTCTTTTATTTCCATTTCTGCTTTCTTTTGCTCTAGTTTTTTCTTTTTTTCAAATAGCTCATCTATTCTTTTTGCACTATCAATTTGTTTTGTGTTAAACTTTCCACTTTCTTTCATTGCTGTTGCTAAGTCTTGTCCATTTTTTATAAATATTCTACGACCTCCAACAGTTCGCCATACACCATCTATATCATCCATTTAATCACCTTCTTTAATTTTTTTAGTCTTATATCCTGGTACATATATTTGATTGACATCTTCTCTTGAATCAATTAATTTACTTATTTTTGAGTATTTATGCTTTAACTGATTAACTCGAACTTGAGATTGCATTGTTAACTCTTCATCTTTAGCACTTTCAGCTAATAATTGTTGTTCTTTAGATTTTCTTATCTCAGTTTCGATTCTTCTTAATAATTGCAAAGCTTCATATTTGCTATAATGAATATCTTCGATATCTACACCATTTTTATTGTCTTCTATTATCTGATTAAGTTCTTCATCAGTATGTAGAGGTTCACTAACACCTAGCACGATTCTTGATATTGTATGTCTACAGTTATACTCACTTATATTTCTTCTTTCTTGTCCATTACATAAATGACTAATAAAATTACCTTTATAATCATAACAATCAAGATGGTTTTGAAACTTTTCAAACTCTTCATTACTGAATTGATGCCCTTGTACATATTCATGATCTGGTGCCGGATTAAGCTGAATATTAGTTATTTCAATTCCATCGCTACCAAACTCTTCACCAAATTGTTTTGATATCTCATTAGATATTTGAGTCATTGCATCGGACAAATTCATTTTTATTGCCGAATCAATTCTTCTTGAATAACCACTCTCATATTCAATTTGTCTTACTCCACTAGCTGATAGTTGTTTCAACATTTTTCTCATTTGTTGATTAAATGTATCTTTTCCAGTCGTAATAGCATATAAAGCTTCATCTATTACTTTATGATAAGTTTCTTCAACATTTAATAACATTGGATTTTTATAATCATCTAATAATCTAAAACCTGTTGATTTTGCTATATTGATGAAATTGTCTGTTGCTACTTGAGAAATAGAGTTAATAATCTTCTGCAATTCTTTATATGATTCATATATAGGCACATCTAATCCTTTAGCTTCATAAAAAGGTTTAGCAAAAGCAATATTTTCTCTAGCTATGTGTTCAAGTATTGCTTGAATCTCTTTTATTGATTTACCAGTTATCTTAGATAGTTCTCTTTCTAAATCTTTAACAGTCATGTTGTACTTTAGTTGTTGTGCTAGTTTATAAGCTTCGCTAGGAGTTATCTCTCTAAATTGATTTATTACTTGTCCTAATTCGTATAATACTTTTTCATTATACTTATTAAATCGATTAGTAAATCTTTTTAATAGTTGCTGTTGTAATTCATCATTCATAAGATCACTCTTTCACAATAAAAAAACAAGAACTATTTCTTATCTTGCTTATTCTCTTCTTTTTCGCTGTTTTTAGCTTCTTCTTGCTTATTTTTATCATTTTTATTAGTATTTGGCTTGCCATTCAATAAAGAGTCTATATCAGGCTCATTTTCTTCAATTTTGGCTATAGCTTGTTTTGCCATCTCCTCTGTTTCGCCGAATATCTTCATACGATATTCAACCTTCGATAATACCCCTCTAGCAACTTCTCTGTCTGCTCGCTTACTTTCCGTCTCTTTATCTTCAACAATGCTATCATCGAATTGAATAACCATATCATCAGAATCAATATTACAACTACCAAATTTAGTAGATGCATAGCATATTGACTTCGCTAAATCATAAATAGAACTTTCATATCCTATTTCTAATTTTTTCTTTCTTCTAAATAATTTAGAATTGCTACTTATTACTGCTGTTGCTGTTGATAGGTTAACTCCGTCAAAGTGATAATGATTTTCTCCAAAACCTACCTTATTTCCTAAAATATTTAAATTAGTATTTAAAGCTTCTATCTGTTTATCAGTTCTTAGATTCTCAGTATCCTTTTGAATCAAGTCATCTTTCGATGCTCCTTTAGGTAATACATAGATATCAGTATCATTTGGATCAAATACTAGTTTCTGACTTCCATCATCATAAGTCAATAAATCACTTCTTACAAACGTCCTCTTTCTACTATCTTTTACTTCATTCTTTAAGGCATCAAAAGAGATGTCTACAACTTTCATATTATCAATAGCATTTGCATAATGAGGTATTCCAAAAGGATTATTATTGAACAAATTGTTTGTTAACAACGGTTTAAAAATGCTAAACCACTTTATATTAGATTTAGTATCAAATTCTTTTATTGTTCCTTCTTCTTCTGTTATCTCTGATAAATTACCATTGTTATCTTTAAATAAGTGATTATAAATAACATAATTGCCATTATCAGCTATTTTATGAACAGATAAAACAACATATTTTACTCCATTTCTATATTCAACACTTCCAAATGCACATTCGGTAACTGTCTTATTATTCCATGATAAAGGATAAATCCAATCTATATCTACAATATCAACTCTTGTCTTTGCTTCACTAACATCTAAGATCATCGTGTCTTCGTTTTCTTTCAGATTGTAAACACTAGTTACAGTTGCACAAGTTCCTAAAGCTCCAGACTTTTCTATGCTCTGGTTAATTAATGTATATAAATCTAAATCATTTATTAAATCACCAAATTGCTTATTTGATTTCTCATTCTTCAAAGATATCTTACATTTTTCGCTCCAAAGTATATCAGCCCAGTCTTCACTTATTTCTTTTGCCATATTCATCGTATAACGTTTCTTATTTACTTTTCTTTGTCCATTATAAATAAAATAATTGTGAAAACTTCGTACATTGCCTTTATACCAGCTTTTCCATTGTGTTATATAACTTTTTATTGCATCTTTTATTGCTGAATCATATCCATATACCTTTTTTAAGAAATCTTCCAACTTCATTGTTCATCACCTCTCTTGTATATACATCATCAATTTGTCGTAGAATGGGAACGTTGTATATTCACTTGCATCCAAATCGTCTATTGGAGTTGTTCCATCATCTAATCTTGTATCTTTTTTCTTTTCGTCCCATACAGCTTGTTTATATGCTTCTATTAAATGGGTACAATGTTTTAATATAAATCTTCTTGCTTGAGCAAAAAGTTTACAATCTAAAAAGATACGATCGTTTATCGTACCTTTTATGCAATCTTCTAATTGGAATGGAATACCTTCGCTTTGACAATACCTATTAAGACCATAAGTAAGAACTTGTCCTAATGCTCCATAATCTGCAAAGCCATGAGTAACCTTTCCATATTTCTCTACTACTCTATAATAAAATTCTTTAAATTTGGCATATATTTGCTCTGGAGAATATAACTCGTTAATATTTAATTCATCTATTGTCCATACTTCTTTAAAGTAATGTGTGATTCCTGTAGCTTTAAATGTAGTTTCTCCCCTAGTAGCTCCGTAGTCTATTCCTATTGATATAATCATAAAATTTATATTGTTTCCATATTCGTCTACTGCTTTATCTCGAATAAACAACTCTGGATTATTGGCAAATTGTCGATATATTAGACCCTCAGCAAGTACCCATAATCCCAATATGAATCTTTGATAATATACTCCTCCCATACTTTGATACTCTTTTATTAAGTTATCAAAGTATTCTGGGTTTTCACGTCTTAATATTTCATTATCATAAATATCAAAATTCCATACTTTTTTATCTATCTTATCATTATCAATAATATCTACCTTTACCCAATGTCCAGGTACATCAGGATTTGTTGTTGCATACAACTTAGCATTTTTCATAGAAAGTCTTGATAAAAGCATAGTATAAAAATCTTTTAGTACTTGAGTTAATTCATCAACATAAGCTCCAGCTAGTGTCATACCTCTTATCTTGCTTTCTGCTTTAACATCATTTGCACCTTCAAGCCATATTTTCCTACCGAATAAATATCCACATTTTTGCGATATAGAATAAGTGAAGTTATTAATACCTACTAAAGTTTGTAATAATCCTAAACAATTTCGATTTAGCGAAGTTATTGTTTTACCAATCATTATAAATTCATCATTTATTGGCATACTACCAACGAACATAGCCCATTTAAGCAATGATATATAAGTTTTACCAGATCTAACACTTCCACTTAATAAATTGATACGTGCATCTTCATACAACATAAATTCTAGTTGTTTTGGATTCAACATATCATCTATCTTTTTTGTATTCATTTAATGCTCCTATTAAGTCTGTTATTATTCCATCATTATTTTTTTGTGAATCACTGCTTTTATTTTCTAATACTTCGTTGATATCTTTTAAAGCTGATGATAACTTCTTTAAATCTGATCTATTTAAAATACTGTGCCGTTTTGTATTACCTAAAGCGTCAACATCTTTATTTAATTCATCTGCTGCAATCATTATCTTGTTTAATAATTTATTCGCAACTTCGTTTACCTTTACTATTTGTTCAGAATCTCTTTCAGCTTCTTTCTCAATAACTTTCTCAATTGTTTTGGTACTCTTTTGGTACTCTTTTTGTACCTTTTTTTCTTTCCATCCTTTTGTACTCTTTTTAGTGCTTCCATTGTTTGGTATTCCTTTATTCTTTAAGAATGCACTTACTGATTTATAATCACTTAGTATGTATTCTTTTTCTAAGTTGTTCCAATCATATTTTGCCACTCTCCTCACCATCTTCTATTTATAATTACTTATTGCAATCAAGTAATTCTTTTATTTCTTAATTATTAACTTAATAATCTTTCCTTTTTCTTCTAACCTAGGCTTAACTACCTCACTATCACATTTAGATGATTTAGGGCATAGCTTACAATTGCTATATCTAAAGCATAGATTATATGATTCTTTCTTCTTATTCTTTTTCATAGATTAATTCATAAAAGAGGACATTCCACTAATACTACAATTATTAAAAGCGTCATTTATTTGTTTTATTAGCTCTTCTTGACTTGGTTGTTTAACACCAACATTAAGCTTAACATCAATTGTTTTTGCTTCATTAAATGCATTTGTAGATGCATTAGAATTATTTCCTCCAAGACTTTCATTTTGCTTTTCTCTAGTAATACCTTTAATAGTCCACATACAACCTTCTTCAAGTTTCGTTAGTACTAAGCTCTTCTCTCTACTGTCTTTCATATTCTCTAATACAAATTGAGCGACTGTAGCAAAGGCTTCTCTTGTATCTTCAATTCTTTTCTTTTGCTGTTCATCTTCGCTATAAACTGCGTTCATCATTTCAATAGCTTTTTCTTTCATCTATATCTCTTCTTTCTGTACATAATAAAAAGAACTATCTCTAGTTCTCTTAAATTCAAAATGTTCGTCATAAATACAGGGGAAACTTACATTTATCTTGCAATCTCTCCATGATACTATTTTAACATAGCCAATCGGTATCAAACGGTATCAATTGTACTTGACAACTTATTTTTTCAAATAAAAAGAGCATTTTTATGGCTCGTTTGTTAACAAATCTATGTTTATTTGACTTTTGAACATTTAAACTATATAATAAACGTCAGTTTTTATATATATTTATCTTTTTTATTGAATTTATATATAAAAATGGTTATAATTTAATTAGAAAGAAAAAAATTCCTTCTTTCTAATTTGTATATATATTATGTTTTGTTTCGCATAATATATATATTATAGAACATAAAAAGAGATACATTTAGTAGTTAAGTGCTATCTTCGCCTTATGTTTCTATGTTTCTGATGAAGAGCACCATCAAAGTCGCTATGACCAAGATTAGGTGCTCATTTTTTAATGCTTCTGATTGTTGTCTCTTTGAATGATAAATAATATTACCACTAGAATAACTAAATATTCTATAATAAACCTCTCTCATAGGCATCACCTCCGCTCTATTCTAATAAATATTTGCGAAGGAAAAGCACCTAACAAATGTATCTCATACTAATTATAATATAATCACATAAAAATGACTAGTATTTTAGTCATTTTTGTCGTTTTTTTCCTTTTTATACCTCATAAACTTAAGTTTTGAATATCCTTCTCCATGATGTAATATCTTATCTATTTCTCTCCAAGATTTGCCCTCTTCTTCCTTTAAATAAGCTATATAGCCTATCTCATCGTATTTACTCATGTTAATTATTTCTTTAGCTATATATTGCTTATATCCTAGAATTAAGGCTAATATCTCGTAGAGCGTAGTATCTATCTCTTCATCTTTTATTACATAATTTAAATAGTTATCTAAATTAGTGTGTGAACTGTCTACTACAATATCTTTTATTTGTATTGCTTTAGGTTGTACTTTTAATTTATTTATTTCTTTTTTAGTTAAGTGTAGATCTAATTGATTCTCTAATCTCTTTATCTCGTACTTAGCTTCTTTTATAGTTAAATGCTTTTGTGATTCATTCATATATACCTCCTATTCTTCATACATTACGATTTCTAATCTTAAAGAATCTCTTTCTTCACCTGTTAGTTCATGGTTATATATTATTCTTTTTATGTTTTCAATTGTTTCATCTACTACTTCTGAATTAGAATTATACTTCTTAACTAGTATTTCTAATTCTAAGTTTTGATCGTAATTCTTTAATTCTTCTATTAACTCTTTTACTGTCATATTATTTCTCTACTTTCTCTACTAAGTCAGCTTTAATTAAATCGTATAATAAATCTAAACTTGAAAGATCTATACCATATACTTGTCTTGTTCTTGCACTGATGAATACGCCGTCATTATTTGATAGTTCTATATCTCCAGGTCTTGAATTTTCGTAATCAGCATCAATAGTTTCAGTGTCTAAATTGTATTCTTCCATCAAATCATCTAATTTTACATTATCTTTTATCTTTAACATATCATTCACCTACCTTATAACTCATTGATTCAAATTGTTCTTTTGTTACTATTGATCTGATATTTTGTTCCCAAATAGAAATGCCATTATCAAAAATAATTACACCTAAACCAATTATTTCTCTTCGCACTTCCTTAACCAAAAAACCATTAACATAATCTCCAACTTCTATTAAATCGATTATGTTATAACTTGATTTAAAATTTTTGAAAAAATATTCATCATTCACGTTTCCGTTTTCTATTATCATTGTTCCATAACTATCTAACTCATTATCGAAAGAATAATAATTATTTACATTTTTAACACACTTGGCAATAATACCATTGTTAAATCGCACATACATTCCTTCTTTTAATTCCATTACTGATTTTCCTTATCTTCGTTAGTTTTCAAAATATCATAATATTCATTTTTTATAATATATTTGCTTCCATCTTTGATATTAAGTTTTACATAACTTTTAGAATTAATTTCATTTTCTTTATTTATTGTATATTTACCTTCAATTTTTACTGACAAAATATCTAAGTTATATTTTTGTATAAGTTTTGCTGTTAATTCTAACCAATCAAAAAACATTTCATCTTTCTTCATTTACTTCACTTCCTTGTATAATAATTCTGGATTATCGTGTATGTTTCCTATTATTTTTCCAGGTAATCTTTTTTCTACATTTACAGGCATAAAATCGTACAATGCTGATTCGTGCAATGGTTTTAATGCAAATCCCATCATGTGAGTATTATAAACAATAAGCCATCTTGTTTTATGTTCTAAACCAGTTTCGTCAATAATGTCTCCTTCAAATACTTTTCGACCATCACTAGTATTTAATCCTGTATATTGTCCTATTGTTTCTGGAATTACTTCATCATATTCCTCATAATACTCATCACATTCTTTTTCAGAACTTCCTGTATATATCCTATGAAGCAAATTTTTATCTTTATCATTATATAATTTCACATAATAGCCATAAATCCACTCATTATTGTCTTTTCTTTTTCCTCTAAATAATATTTCTCTATTCATATTCAAATCTTCTTCCTCTATTTAAATCTCTTTGCATACATCTAAGCATCGATGAAAGAATCACTTCTTTATCTGCCTTTAATTGTTGTTTCTTAGCCGTCTTAACACATAATAATTGGTCATATACATCATATTCATAATTTTTGTCTCCGATTTCAGGAGTTTTAATAGGCACTAAGACTCCAATATTCGGATAATTAATAAATATTTCTTGTTTTACTTTTTCATATAACGAATGAGGCATTACAAAGTAATTTTTATTTCCAAAAAAAGATAACGTATTTTTACTATGAAAATCTTGTAATGATTGTTTGATTTCATAACAGGATACTTCTCTTTGACAATTATATTTGATACAATCAACTATTTCTGTTCCACACCAACCATAAGTACATTCAAATACAAAGAAGTCATTTCTGCTATCAAATTTCCTTTCAAGAAGTTTTTCTAACTCTTTAGTTACTTGGGTTTTCACAATTATCATCTCCTATTGCTTTATCTATTATTTGTAAGATTCTTTTGCTATGTTCACTATCTTTTAAACTACAATGACTTCCGTCATAATTAAAAGCATAGCAAGTTTCATTTATATATTTTCTTATATCAATAAGAGCTTGTTTTAAATTAGTGTTTTCTTGCTGCAATTGCTTAACTGCTTTTTCAAGTAATTCTTTTTCATAATTTATTTGTGCATTTTTTGCACCTTCTACGTCTTGATAGCTGACTTCTTCTCCTAGATGATCATTCATAGTTGCAATACGATTATTGTATTTGTCAAATGACATCATTGCTATTTGAAATAACATATCTTCGTTAGTGTTGAAAGTTATTTTTTCTGACTGATTATCTTCTTGATTTACTCGATTATATTCTTTAGCTAATTTAATAATATCTTCCCAAGTAAATATCACTTGATTCCCATTGGGAAAATGAATAATAGGAGATAGATTTATTGTTGTATTTAGTTCGTAAGTTACTTCTTCTCCTGATTCTAATTTTTCTGTTGCTGTCCCCACATATTGTGTCATTATTAACCTTTTATCTTCTTTTCTTATTAATTCCATAATTACATTCCTCCTAATCTTCTTCTATTCTTATTACGATATATCCTTGATAATTTGTTCTTCTTTTATAAGTAGGACTTAGATAAAATTCTATTGTCCTTACTTTTACGTTTAATATCTTAGCTAAATATTCTTTAGTTCCTAAATCTATAAATTTATCTCCATGATATAGAGCATAATCTATCATTTCAGCTACTCCTTAATGTAATCAAAGATTGTTGTTTGAATCTTAATATCTTTCAACATTTCATTTTGAGCCTTATTATAGAAATCTTTTTTTATTTCAAATCCGTAGCAACTTCTATTTAATTCTGCACAAGCTCTTAAAGTGCTACCACTTCCTGCTACTGGATCAATTACTACATCACCTTCATCAGTAAATATTTCTATAAGATTCTTTAATAAATTTATAGGCTTTTGCGTTGGATGAATCTTAGGATATTCTTTAGAAGAATCTCTTTTCCATTCAAACCAATTAAATATCATTTTTCCGTTATTTCTAAATTTAGGAAGTTTTTCTCTATAAAGCACTACTGCATATTCTGTTGCTCCTACAATCTTCATATTGGCTTTTAGTACTTGAGCAGAATAATTTTTAACAAACACTAACGGATAACTTTTGTTTAATCCATGTTTTTTACCTTGTTCAATAACCATTGGTATTTGCTCAAATGCACAAAATATAATCATAGCTGGTGCATTACTACTTTTTCCTCTTTCTCCACTCGTCTTGGGTTCCTTATTAAGATACCTAGTACAAAAATCAAAGAAGTTATTTATTTTAAAATCATTATCCGTATCAAAGAAACTTTTACCAGCTAATTTACTTTCGCCATTTTTGTTATCTCCATTTTCATACCACATAGGATTGCTTGCATAGGCATTATTTCCTAAGTTGTAAGGTATATCTGCAATGATTAATTGAGCATGAGGTATATTGTATCTTTTAGCATTTTCAAAATGATCGTTATACAGTTCTATTTTTGTTTTTTTTATATGATCTTCATTCATTTGCATATTTCTTCTAGCTTTCATATTTCTTCACATAGAACTTCAATCTTGGCTCACAATATTTGTTATGTACTATATCTTTCTTTCCTGCAATTTCTATCTTTAAATCGTCAATAAATGGATTATAAACGACATACTGTGTTCCTTCTTTTAAATTTAATACTTCTTCTTTAGTTAATTCTTTCATAACATTTCTCCTATTCTATTCCATACGCTTTTATCATATTTTCTAATTCTAAATCAGCTAGAGTTTGTATTCCTAAATTTTTAGCTTCTTGCACTAAGTAGTCTAATAAGTAACTCATTTCTTTGGTATCAAAAGAAGAACTGCCATAATAAGTAATTACATTGGTAAATCCTTCTAACTTAGAATCACTAAACACTTCTGCTATCCAGCCTAAACCGTTTTTACTCCATGCACTAATGAACTTGTCTACAGCTTTATCTTTAACTGGTACTATCTCGAATGGACCTTTACTATGAATCGCTTCTTGATATACTTCTTCTTTAGTACTTCCTAGCTTGTTAGCTATCTCCTGGCATAATTTCCAACAATATGCATTTGCATCTTTGCTGCGCTTTTCTTTATGCTTTTCTATTGTTATATCCAAATCTTCCAAGTCTTTTATCTCGTCATATCCAACTAGCATTTGATTATCAAGTTGAATAGTCAACTTAGGTTTATGACTTATATAATCTAAATCTAAGTTAACTATCTTTCCTCTAATCTTCATTTGTACCAGCTTCTAGTATTTTATTTTTTAATTCATACCAACTGTCATCAATTTTTAATTCGCTGTTTTTTTCAATGTGATCTATGATTCTAGATAATAAACATGTTCCGTCTTTAATATCATCTAAACCATTATAAGCTTCTATTGGTGGATCAATTCGTTTACCATTACGTCCAACTCTAAATATAAGTATCGGCTGGAATAATCCACTTCCTATCATATTAGTTGGATATAGCATTTGAATAAGTCTTTGCCAATCTCTATCTTCGACTTCTCTTACGTCCGTATTTACAATTTCTGATATTATTTCTTCAGTGAAATCAAAGTAAGCAATATATCCACTCTTTTCAATATATTTTTTATCTTCTTCTTTGTAATTCATCAAATCACTTCCTCAATAACCTAAATTCATCATCTGCTAATTTGTCATCAATGAAAATATCTAATCCATATACTGTACCATTTTTGAAATTAGAATCTATTACTATCTTTTCTTTTGTTTTAGCATTCATGGATATTGCTTTAGGTATTATTCTACTTTGTGTCATCACAAACTTACGACACTCAATATCATCTAATAATTTCTTTACTGTCATAATTACTCCTTTGAATCTGTTGCTTTTTCATCTTTATATTCTTCGACTTCGTATAATTTTATTTCTCTTGGCAATGCCTTTAATACTTCATCTATGCTTAAGTTAGTTACACCAAAACTAATACTATTAAAAACTTTCTTTATTTTGCCATCCGACACTTTACTAAACTCTTTTAATTTCTCGGTAGATTCTTTTATACATTTACTTCCGTCTTCAACTTTATCCTTTCCCCATTTGAGATTTCTTTCTAAGTCTTTTATTTCTTGTTTTAAACGGAATTCGATTATTTCGAATACGTACAAAGGATTAGTAATTTTATCTACGATATAACATGTGTCAATACAATCATGTCCTTTTTCATATTTTACAAAGCCTTTTTCTTTAAGTTCTTTAACTGATATATCAAGTTCATTTTTACGTTGACCATAATTAGAAAGAAATCTAATTTTCATAACATCTTCTGTAGCACTTATTATATAAGCTTCACCATGATCATTTGAAGTAATAACTGTTAAAATACCATACTTGTCTAATCTGTCGTTTAATTTATCAGTATATTCTTGACTATACTTATCACTTATTTCCTTTCTTTCTTGTCTAAGTTTTTGCTGTTCTTCGCACAACTCTTTTTCTTTGGAATCTAATTCTTTGATTTTAAAAAAATCGGCTGTGGTTTGTTTACTCGCTTCAATTAATTCATCAAATTTAGTCCAATCAATATCTTTACTTGTCATATTTCCTCCTATAATTTAATTTCTTCTGTGTAACCTAAATCTCTTAACTCTTGTTCGAGTTTTTCAATTTCCTCATTACACTTTCTTTCTTCTTCAGCATCTTCTTTAGTAAAATGTTCTTTCATATCTCTGCATATGTTTATTATTGATAATTCTTTTATTCTTTTTATTTTTTCTTCTATTTCTTTTCGCATAAGTCTCCTAAAATGGTAAATCATCATCACTAAGAACTACTTCTGCTGGACTAAAATCTTTAAACGGATCATCTTCTAAATTAGCAGATTGTGAATTTTGATTTTCTACACTATCACTTTTGCTGTTTAAGAATTTAACATTGTCAGCTACGACGTCAGTAGTATATCTTGTACTTCCATCTTGCGCTTGATAACTTCCTGTTTGAATTCTACCAACAACACCTACCATGCTACCCTTTTTACAATACTTAGCTACATTGTTAGCAACGTTTCTCCATGTAACTATATTGATAAAATCAACTTGCCTTTCGCCATCTTGATTTAACATACCCTCAACCGCTAAAGAGAATCTACAATTTGATATTCCACTATTTGTAGTTCTCAGCTCTGGATCTCTTGTTAATCTTCCTAATAAACATACACTATTCATTCGATTTCTCCTTAATATTGCTTATTCTTATGCTGTCTGAAGATGATTTTCCAGCTTTAGTGACACTTTCTACGTATTGGTCATAAAGTTCCTTGTTCTCTTCTTTAAATTTATCTACATTAAATTCTTTCTTTTTTGTTGGTGCTCCAACTGATCCGTAAACAAAAGTTACAGATTTGTTATCAACTTCAAATGTTTTATTTCCTGATGCTTTTACCAAAGGTTTAATCTTATTAATGATTTCTTTGTTAGTCTCTGTTAATTCATCAATTGTATTTTTGTTATTAATGAACTCCTTAAATAATTCATTTAACTCATTAGGAATTAAGTCTACTTCGCTAATGAACGGATTTTCTTTTACTTTTTCTAAATCGATTCTAAATTGTGCTACAGCTGAATTTATGTCCTCGCATAGGCTTGTATAATTTTCAATATGAATAACAAATAAGTTTAATCTGCTATTATCAAATTCCTCATTAAAATCGTCTGGACGACTATATACAGCTAAGATTCCTTCTTCTCGATTAGTGTTCATCATACAAAATAGTAATTGAACTAAATAATGTTTATATTCGTCTACTGTTTCATGAATATCTGATGTTGTCTTTATTTCTAGAATTGTTGTGTCATCTTCGCCATCTGTATGACAACGAATATCATCTTTTATGTGCTTACCTTCCTTAAATTCTCTAGACATAGTTTCATTAATGTAATCTCTTATCTTAGATTCCATTATATTGCCATATTCTGTATAAGCATTACCTTCAAAAGTATCTTCCTTAAGTTCTGCCTTCTCTAGCAATAAATCAAATCTCTTCTTAAAATGACTGATTCCCATTATTATTGGAATATCACTTCCACCAATATATTTATTTCTATCTGTTTTTACGTCTTGCATATTACTCTCCTACCTCAACTTTCAAATTTAATAATGCGTTCTTAAAATCTTCTTGTTTACTAGTTTTATTTAGCTTATACTTTGTACAAATTTTTAACTTATCTAAACCTTTATCGGCTATAAACTTTTCAAGTTCCTTAGAATAATCAACTTTTTCTTCTTCTGTCTTTGTAGTTTTCTTTTTAGGAGTTTCTCCTTTTATCTCAGAATTAGTTGGACTTGGGTTTTGATCTGGATCTTCTCCAGTTACAATCTTGTAAGCTTTCAATAGTGCGTACTTATCTGCGTAAGTCATTGCTTTACCAGGACCTTTGTCTTGTGTATCAACTCCATCACCATAAGTAATTATTTTCACTGTCTCATTCGGGCAATCAATATTTACAAAGATATATTCAACTTCAAGTCTCATATATAATTGATTTCCTCGTGATATTTGTCCTTGATATTCTTTTTCAGTTTCTAAAATTGCACTATCTATTACTCTTCTTTCTCCTGGATAAGAATAAATTCTATACTTATATTCAAGTTCTCTTACTGCTTTTAAAACATCAGCTTCTCCGACAGCTTTATAAGCATTTTTTCCTACTCCTACATCTAAATTTTTAGCTACTGCCTTTATTTCGTTAGTTATATTTGAAAGTTTTTCGTAAATATTCATACTTTCAATTTTTTTAGTTTCTTCCATCTTCTTTATCCTCCACAAGTTCTAATTCGTATGTAGAATTTTGAGTTTTGATGGTAATCTTATTACCTTCTCTAACTTCACTTTGAATCTCGCTTGTTCTAACTCCGTAATTTGGTGTATCTGGATATTCAAGGTAAGCTCGATTATCCATTTTAAAATAATATCTTATCTTTCCTATTTCCTTTTTCATTCCTGGATTTGTACAATTAATTATTTTTACTTTTTCTTTCATATTTTTGTTTTCCTTCCTAATTTCTTCTTGCTCTTCTTCATCTTTGATTCCGTAAACTTCTGCAGCTAATATTGATAACAAAATTATCACAATCAACGCTATTGCCCCTAAAATCTTTACTGCTTCCATTTACTTATTCCCTTCTGAAATTTCTTTTATCGTTTTTGCTAATTTAATATTGTTCCTACGTTCTTTGATGTAGACAATTAAAGTTATAATCGTCATAAATGCTATTCCAAAGCAAACACCAAGAATAAAGTTTAATATTACTTGCATGATTACTTCTCCTTCTTAACAAGTTTAATCATTTCATTTGTTAAATAAGATTGATCTTTTACCAAATTTTGGGTTGCTTCAAATAACCCTTTATTGGTTTCTCGTTCTTCGTTTAACAATTCTTTTAAAAATTTGTTAAAACCTACTTCATTTTTGTGAAATTCACTTACTTTAAACGTGTTATAAATTGCAATTCCTATAATTGCTATTTCTGCAACTATCAATGCACTAATTAATATTTCTAGCATTTTTACTCCTCCATCTCTTTAGCTATTGCCATGTTTTTATGCCTTCGCTGTCAAAGTCTTTGTTGAAGTATTTGTTTATACAATACTTTTCACTTTCGCTTAGTGTTGGTATTGTTAATAATTTCTTGAGAACTTGATCGTAGTTAGCATTGAATGCTCTGTCATCCAATGCATATAAATCATCTTCGTTCTCTATTTCTCGATTAAAGTATTTTCTATACACTCTTTTTAGATATTGAATACTTCTGCATCTTTCTTCATGTCTCTTTATGCTTATCAAGTCATTTCTTGTTGCTATCTTACTTCCACAAAATTTACAAATACATACAAAGTCTATAGGTCGTCTTTCATTTGTCTTCTCTAAGTGTTTAATAAGTAAATGCAATTTTGGTGCCTCAGTTGCTTCTGATTTCAAATGTGCATCAAGTTGCTTATTAACTTCATTAACGTCATATTCGCTTAAAACTTTGTGCCATTCGTCTATTTTGTATTTCTCTAAGCTAAAAGGGAAATAAGATGCTATCCTGTGCATAAGTGATACAACTTGTTTTTCATTCATCTTCCTCTACTCCATGTTCTCTATAAAATTCTTTTACTGCTTCTTCTTCACGTTCAGCCTTTGATTTATAAATAGGTCTTTTTGATTGGTTGTTGTTGTTCTTTTTTTCTTTAAATTTCCTATTACTTTCTTCGGCTTCTGCTACAGTCTTAATTCCTTCTTTTTCATAACTAGATAGAATTGCTTGAATATATTTAATACTTGTAGCTCTAGCAAGTGCTGATTGTTTAATAACGTATCTTGTAAGTTCATTATCTTCCCAAGTTCCAATTACTTCATATTCGCTAGGATTTATTGTCTTACCTGTCATACGTTCATAAAATTCAAACAGATTTTCTTCTTCGCGCGTGCGTATATCATCTACAACTACATTATTATCCTTACCTATACTTACCTTACCTAACTTATCCTGTGTTGACGACTCGTCGACGGAAAGTAGACTTAACTGATTTTCATCAAAAGTATAGGCTTTATTTTCGTCTAATTTTAAAAGACTTTTCTCATCTTTATAAGTTGTTTCGTTATACGTATCTTTGCGAATATAATTGTGCATTCTCCAATGCTTGATTACAATTACTCCACTTTCAAATCTAATTACAAATTTCTTTAAAATAAGTAGTTTCAGATCATCCATTGTAGCATGTGCTCTAAACATTGCAATTTGAACTTGATTATTAAATCCATCGTCATCTGCACCTTGATTCAAATGAAAATAAAATGCTTGAGCTGAACTAGGCAATTCTACAAAAGCATCGCTGTCAGTTATCTTTTTTGTAAACATTCTTCGATCTGCCATGTCTATCTCTCTTCCATAACATAAGAATCAATATTTAATCGTTCTTCTACTGTTTTCATACCAACAACTAACACTATAGTTGCTACTAAAAAAGTTAATACAATAAATATTAATCCTTTATACTCATTTATATTTTTCTTCATAAAGATTCTCCTTCCATATTCGTGTATGATTTACGTGTTCCAGCACGTTTGATTTTTTGTAAATAATTTGTTATACTTAAAAAGTAAATTTTATTTACAAATTTGTTACTTGATTGCTAAGTTTCTTGGCAATCTTTTTTTGTGCTTTCAAATATCTCTTTTAAAATCTCTTTGTTTTCTTCAAAGTATTTTTTTAAAGAGGTAGATCCAGTTATATATTCTCTAAGTAATCCTGGACTGATTTGAAAACTCCACTTATCTCCTGATATTTGTACAGCTGAACCAATTGGCAAGCTTCCCGCCTTTATTCCTTCTCGAATAAATGGCTGACTTACCCCCAAAAGTTCTGCTGCTACAGACACAGGTACATTTTTATAACTGTCTAAATCTTTCATAAGAACTCCTTTCAATTTCTCCTATGCTATAATTAGCTTAAGGAGGTGTGATTTAATGAAAGCTAGTGTCAAAGTAAAATTTAATCCTAACGCATTACAAAAAACTGTTAGTAATGCCATAGCTAAATCTAGTTTTAATTTAAAATGTCCTAACTGCGAGAATGTATTTAAGTTTTCTGGTAACAAAATTGGTGGTTATGTTAGTTGTCCAAATTGTCATTCTCAAATCAAATTAAATGATAATAAATTAAAACAAGATATACATAATTTGAAGATGTGATTTTACTTTACTTCTATATGAATGTTACTGATTTCATTTAGAAGTTTTTTTATATTTTCTAGTTTTCTTATAACTTCATCATAGTTTTTTAATTCAATACTAATTTCGACTGTATTATCTTCAGTTTGAATATTCTTTTTTGATTCTTCTTTTTTACGAGGTATTTCCATTTCCTCTTTTACTTCATCTCCAAAGATAAAGTTCATTATTTCTTCTGTTGTATGTTCTCTAAACATAAAATTCCTTCTTTCTATTTTTCTTCTAATATCTCTTCAATAGAACATTCATATATAACTCTTTGTTCTTTATCAAATGTACAATACTTAACTATCTTCCAGTCTTGCGCATTATCAGTGTTTATCATTTGTCCTTTTGCATATCTTTCTCTAATATGTTTCATATGATCTATAAACTCTTCTCTGTTTGAGTAATCTACACTCATAATCGATCTTTCTTTATCATCTTTATAGACAACAATTACTTCGTGAGTTGGCATTGATAACATAAAGATTCTCCTTTCTATTAATTGATTTACTCTTCTTTCTAACTTATAATATTGGCTAGAAAGTGAGGTGTTTGATGTGTCTGATACAATATGGGTAGCTATTATTACTGCTTGTGCTACTACGATTCCTCAAATAATAATTGCGATTATCAATAAAAATAAAGAAATTAAATTAAAGAAATTTGAATATTATAATCAAAATAGATTACAAGTTATTTTTGATTTTTTAGATGCTGTTGGTGAAATATATTCAAAAGACGGCATTAATCTCAAAGAAAAAGCTAACTTTCAAAAATCATTACATAAATTAACTCTTTATTTTCCCAAAATAGATTATAAAATCTTTGATAAAATATATAATTCATTATCTGAATGGGACGTTACTTCTAGACATGAGGCATTACAACCTTTAATTAAAGAACTATCCAAATCAATAAAAGATATATAATATAAACAACTATTAGAGTTACAATAAAGAATTGTTTCTCTTTTTTGTTTAAGCTATTAACTTTTTTGTTTAATCTCGTATATAACAAGTAGTAAATTGCTAAAAATATTGAACATAATAATTTAATCATCTTATCCTTCCTCTTCTTCTTGATTTACTGTGTTTTCTTCATAGAATTTTGTCCAATCAAAATCTAAAACTATTGCTATCTTTTTAGCAAGTTCCGGACTTGGCCTTCTTGTTCCATTTTCAATTGAAGAAATAGTCATTTGTTTAACATCACATTTACAAGCTAATTCTTCTTGTGACATTTTCTTGTTTTTGCGATAGTTAATTAACCATACTCTTTTCAAATATATACCTCCTTTGCTTTTAAAACTTTTTGTGGTATAATTTAAATATCTCTTTTTAAAGAGGTTATTTTAAGTTTTCTCCTTCCTTATTCGTGTATGATTAATGTGTTCCAGCGAACAAAAGAATCAAAAAAAGAAGGAGCTAAAAATGAAAAGCATTTTTAAAAACTTAAAATATATAGCTAAAATAATAGTAAAATTTAAAATAATTATTAAATTTATTGATATTACTATTATTAAGCACTGATTTGAAATCAAGTTTAGTTTGGTCGCTAGGACTTGATTTCTTTTTTACCACATTTCAATACTTTTTGTATTGACAAGTATATAATATCAAAACAAAAAAGCATTGTCAATACATTTTGTATTATTTTTATTTGAAATTTATTTCTAATTGTGTTAAATTATATTTAAGGAGGGGAAAATATGGCAATAATAAACGAAAATAGAATGTTTGGAGACATATTTAAAGATTTAAGACTAGAAAAGAAGTTGTCTCAAGATAGAATTGCAGAAGAATTAGAAGTTTCTCAAGGATTAATCACAAAGTGGGAAAGTCATCAATCTACTCCGTCTCCAGAAATGCTAGATTATATCGCCGATTATTTTAATGTAACAACAGATTATCTAATTGGACGAACTGATATGAAAAATAATCCAATGGATACATTAAAAACAATGGAGAGATATAAGTTTTTGATGGATAGTGATGGTCGTTTGACAGATGAACAAAAAGAATTTTTTATGGATATGATAGAGACTCAACATAGAAAATTTGATGAAGCTCAAGAAAAAGGAAATGTAAATTAATACATTTGTTCTACACAAATAATAATTCAAGTGTTAAAATAAATTTAGCAGTTTAAAGTTAGTGAGGTTTATTATGAATATAAAGGGATTATTATTAGGTTGTATTTCACTACAAGACTTATTAAACTATTACAATGCTACAATCATATATGAAAATTGGAATTATGATAATGTAAGAGGTTTTGTAGATTACTACAAAGGGTGTTATCTAATTTTTATAAATGATAAGTTATCATACTATAAAAAGAAGAAAACAATACTACACGAATTGGCACATATTGAATTAAATCAATTATGTCAATATGATAAAGATTTATTTGCTTTCTATGTAGACAAATACGAAGATGAAGCATCTAAATATATTAAGCAAATTATGAATGAGATTAAGGAGGAAAACTTATGAAAAAACATTTATTTAGTTTATGTATAATTGTTTTTACTTTCTGTTTGGTTGGATGTGATAATAAAGTTCAAACATTGAATGAAGAGTCTGTCACAACGGCTAGCACAAGCACAACAACTTCAACTACAATCAGCACCACAACAACTAAAGAAAACATTTCTACTACAACAACGAATAAAACTACAAACACTACTAAAAAAAGCACGACTACAACTAAAGCACCCTTAATAATTCCAACAACAAAGAGATATAAAATAAACAGTGATGAAAAACATAATTATGATTATTATAAATATTGTGATGAGAATAACAATTGCAAATGTACTAAAACTGATGGAACACCTATAGATTGTTAAAGGAGTTTGAGATATGAAAAAAAGATTAATATTATCAATAATAATTGTATCATTAATGATACTTACTGGATGTGAAAATAAAACAGAACAATTAGAGAATAAAATAAATGAATTAGAATCACAAATTAATGATATGAGTACTAGTACGACTACAACTACAACAAGTACTACGACAACCGAATCAACAACAACATCAAGTAGTACTAAAACAACTAAAAAGAAAACTACTACTACCACTAGAATAACAACAGGAAAAAAATCTTTAAAAACGTGGAAAGATGAAAATGGCAACGAAATAAAAGGTTATATGTATTGTAATGAAGATGGCTGTAAATGTTATTTAAATAGTGGAACACCTAGGGATTGTTAAATAAAAAAACGACCGTACTGGAATACGATCGTTGCGAGTACAAAGTACTCTATAGAAAAAAATCACATACACGAATAAGGAATTTTTTCTATGTATTAATATTATCATAGATAGAATTCCTTTGCAATAAAAAGGAGGAATAAAACTATGACAAGAAAGAAAACAAGAAGGCGAAAATTACCTAATGGTTTTGGAAGCATCGTAAAAAGAACTAGAAATGGAAAAGATGAATATCGAGTGTATGCTCCAGGCGTTTATGATCCAGAAATTAAAGATTATTACCAAGAGCCATTAGCAAGAGTAGAATCATATAATGATGGATATAAAATATTGCTAAAATATCATGAAAATCCTTACGAAGTAGAAAACAAAGATATTACCTTTGGCTTATTATGTGAAAAGACCATTGAATTAGCTCAAAAAGATTGCGACAACAATAAAATGTCAAGAAGCAATCTAAGAAGTCTCAAAGGAGCTAATAATAAGTTACAAATGGATAATATATCAAAAATTAAAGTATTAGAATTAAAATTTTTTCAATTACAAATATATTTAGATAGTTTAAATCTTGGATACACGAGCAAAAGTTATCAGATCAATTTGTTTAATCGAGCTTTCGCTTATGCAAAAAATTATTTTGAAATTAACATCATCATCGATACTTCAGAATTAGACATAGGAAAGAAATTGAAATCAACACTATATAAGCCAATAGAAGATCATGATATTAAATTATTTTGGAATCATAGAAATAGATTAATTGGCAAAATAATATTAATATCTTTATATACAGGAATAAGACCAAGTGAAATATTAGAAATTAAAAACATAAATGTGTTTTTAGACGATAATTACATGATAGGTGGAATGAAGACAGAAGCAGGAACAAATAGAGTCATTCCTATACATCACTTAATAAAGCCAATAATAGAAGAACTATATGATCCGAATAATAAATATTTAATATCAGAAAATGGTAATCAAAAACCACTTAAAAAATATGAAGAAGAGTTTAAAGAGTTTATGATAGAATTAGGGTTAGAATCTAAAGAATATCTACCATATTGTACTAGACATACATTTGCAACTAAAGCCGATGAATGTGGATTTAAAGAAGCAATATTAAAAACAATTATTGGTCACAGCTTAAAAAATGATGTTACTAACTCAGTATACATTCATAGAAAAAAAGAATTAATAATAAATGAAATAGAAAAATTAAAATATGACATAGATGATGAAAGATTGGAGGCAATATAATTTGTACGTAACGTGTACGTAACGGTACCAAATTTAGACATTTTTAAACGTTTTCGAAAGCATTAAAAAATAAAACAAATCCCGGAATTAAAGGGATTTGTTAAAATTCTTAATGGTGGACCCGAGCGGAGTCGAACCGCTGTCCAAAATACTCTTTTAAATAGCGTCTACAGGTTTAGTTAGAATTATTATTTCATATGCACAAAAGTATCTAACAAACTAATGCATACTATTCTATTAAATTTTCATCTATATCACATAGAAATTAACATAGACATATTCCATATATATGAACCAATATTTTAACTATGGAAAATTAAAATATCAGCGCTTCTTTGCTATCTTAAGCAAATGCTAATGCTGAAGCAAAATTTACTTTTTTGTCGTTTAATTTTAAATTTTTGCTACTTAGGGTAGCCACCACCTGCAACTAAATCAAGACTGTATCCTGTCGAAACCAAGTACGAGCCCATTTACAAAAAAAATAATAACACATAAGTTACTATTTTTCAACTATTCTTGTAATTGAGACATATCTATTATCAATTCGCCATCCTTGCTATATAGATATTTCTCTCTTGCATATTTTGCTGCATATTCTGGATCTTGAAGCTTGACAACTTCTCCTGATAAGGTTTCCTCCTTATCGACAAGATTACTATATTTTTGTTCTAACTCTTCTTTTAGCCTGCGATTTTCATAAATCTTCTGCCAAGTATTAAAACACGAAAAAGCTATTAGTCCAGCTATGCCAACTAACACTAATGTATAACAAATGAGTCTCATATGATATTTTCTATGCTTTTTCATAGTATCTTCTCCTTACTTATATATTATCAAAAAAACCTCATCTTTTGTGAGAAGACGAAGTTCTTATTTTTTTCTTTACATGCATTTTTACAACACAAGAGAAGTAAATCGCGTAAAGTACCATTAATACGACATATTCATTAAAAATAAAGTAGTTATATAGATAACATATTGAGGAAAATATACCAATAAATAATACTGTCATTAATATTTTAACTATGATATTTAATCTAATACATAAAAGATATATAGATGATAAAATAAAAGATGTTACAAATATAATAATTAAATATATTAATTGATTCATTTAAATAACTTTGTAATTAAAGAATCTCCTGCTTTAGAATGATCTAGATAGTTAATACTGTCAATATTTCCCTTTATTGAAACATTGCCATCTATGGTATCTAGTTTTATCATCTCCAAAGAATTTCCCTTAATTATAATATCTCCCATATTTGATTCCAAAGTAAATTGCTTATCATCAAAATTTACTATTCTCTTTATTCCACTTATAACTATACTTTTTCTTTCTACTATTTTTACTATATGATTTAAATTAGTTGTTTCCATATTTCCTCCTAGTAAATCATATTATTAAGTCAAAAAAAAATTCACAAAAAGTGAATTTTATTCTTCAGTTCCTACATTCTTAAGTTCACGCTCATATTCTGCTAAAATTGCATCGGCAAATAACTTGCGTGCTTCAGCATTGATTGGATGAGCTATATCTCTATATTCACCTGGAGCTGTTTGTTTACTTGGCATCGCTAAAAATAAACCATTATCTCCTTCAAGAATTCTTATATCATGAACAGCAAATTGGTTGTCAATTGTTACTGATGCGAATCCTCTCATTTTTGAGTTTTCTTTTTCAACTACGCGTACTCTAACATTAGTAATTTCCATCATGTCACCTCTCTATTATAATTTCATTTTAATACAAAAAAGTGTAAAATGCAACAAATTTATCGCGGATAACCAACATACATCATTCCATTGCCTACTAATCCGACAATGCCTTTTTTCAAGATTCTATACTTTTAAAGATACTCCACCCATACCATCATAAGAATTAGCTAAAGAATTGTTAGAAAAATAAATAACATTTCCTAATCCTTTATCATTAAATGTATAAGCTTTTCTAACTGAACTAAAATCCACACTTTTAGAAGCATGTTGATAACTACCATATACTGTTGTACCCATTGGAACCTTAAAATGAATCACAGAACTATATCCCATAGGAACAGAAGGAATCAAACCAAGATCATACTGGCAAGTAGCCGCTCCGCCAGAAGATAATTTTGCAGTTAAACCAACACCTTTTTTTCCTAGCGAACCATCTGCTATATTCCATCCACTATAAGTAGGAGCATAATTAGTTGTATAATAATTATACGTATTTGGCAAAACAACACAATCATCCTCAAATTTAGTTTCCTTAGATGTAAAACTTCCACTATAAGTATTATTAATAATTTCACCGCCTACAGTTCTTGCAGCTATAATATCATAACTTTTAATTTTAGGTACTTTTTTCCAATTCAGTATTACGTTAACTTGCCTGTGATTGTGTACTCCGCCTAAAGAGTATGAAGTTATTTCCAACTTTTTATATGTTGTTTCATGAGAAGCAGATAAATCTAATAAATTTATCATTGTTTCAGTTGTTTTTTCAGTTTCGTACTCTTCCTGTGTTATCTCCTCCACTATAACATTTGACATGCCATATCTTAATGTTGTAGTTTCCTTGAAATATCTTACTTCTGCCCCCAAAAAATTAATATCTTCCATATCCTGGTAAGCATCATATAATTCTTGAGTCATATCTTCAATTTCTTTTTCACTAAATCCAATTTTAATAAACTTATCATAGTTTGCTTTAGAAAAAATGACTCCGTTATGATTAGTAAATATCTTATCTGTTGCAAAAACATTAACACTCATTATCAAACATAACATATATAATACTACCGATACTATAATTTGTTTTTTCATCATTTATCACCTTCCATTTATATTACAATCAAATTGACATTTAATAAAATTTTTTATTCAAAACCATAAAGAGATTTTATGATTATTTAAAAGATAAAGCAAATTATTTCTAAACTATTAATTTTTTCATATAATTATATACCATGCTATCATCCAAGTAAAAGTAATTTGTTGAATCAAGCGTATACTTAGTTGATATATTATCAATTTCAATATTTACAATGGAAGTTACTGGTATTTCAAATATTATTTCCTTTTTTATAGGATAGTTAATACTGCGTCCAACTCTAAAATTTTCCAAATCCTTAGGTGTTTCTAAAATTAAGAATCTTTGATTAGTTATTATAGTTGTCACTTCAAAAAAATCTTTTTCTTTTTTCAACTTTCCGCCATCACTAATAAGAAAAACCTCTTCATCTTTATTTAATTTATACTCATACATATTCATTTCTCCCAAAAAGAGCACAAGAAATCAACCCATACTACTATATCTTCATTTTAATACAAAAAAGTTTAAAATGCAACAAATTTATCGCGGATAACCAACATACATCATTCCATTGCCCACCAAACCACCTATACCATTCTTGCCGTATTTAGTTTTACTTAATAATTCTTTTATATCGATGCTCTTACTTTTATCTGTCATAGCAACATTCACAGCAATAACTGCTGGATCTAGAGCATGAATATTTACCCTTTTGGGACTTGATGCAAAATTAGCACCACTTTTAATAATATCTTCATAATCACTCTGACAAGCACCAGCTATAATAACTAACTTTTCATGAGAACTTTCATAATCTCTTGCTATTTGCACAGCTCTAGCAAAAAACTTCGAATTTTTATAATTGTTTATATTATTTACTGATCCCATTTTCTCGTAATATGCATCATGACCTGTTAACACTAAAATGTCGGGTTTTGTCTCCTTTAAATACTTGTCTAACACAACAGGTATTTCGCTTTCCTTTACCTTTTTTCCAATAGCTAGCACCCCTGCTCTTTTATAAAATTCTAAACTTTTATTCAAATAGTCTTCATCGCCATCTATATGTAAAATCTTCCCTGGCATATAAAAATATTCATCGCGATCTCCCAATTCAAACTCACAATCAGGCATATATTCATCTTTTCTATCGCTTAAACTTAAATCCTCTAAAGGAGCATCAGCATAAAGTCTTATATCAGTTCCTTTTAAATAGGCAATATTTTCCTTTATTTCCGTAATAATGAAAACAACATCATTATCATAACTATTCCTAGTCACAATATTTCCCACTTCAAACATAATCATTCACCTACTATAATGTATGATGAATTAATCAGAATGTTAAAAAAAGAGAAGTTTTTAACATTCTCTTACTTAAAATACTCATTTGTCATTTTAACAAAAATATCACAAGGTAAATCTTCAGCACGGTTATTCAAAGAATATCCTAAAGAATCCAATATCATATTTAGTTTTTCTTTATCATAATTTTTTAAATTATTATTTAAATTCTTTCTCTTAAATTGAAAAGCATCGCGAACTAACTTGTTAAAATTATCAATATTTACTTCCATTTTATCTCTTTTACTAGTTAATTTAATAACTGCACTGTCGACATTGGGTTTAGGCACAAAATTATTCTTACCAACAACAAACAATTTTTGAACATCAAAATAATAATTTAAGAAAACCGTAATTGATCCGTATTCACGACTTCTAGGTTTTGCTGAAAACCTGTCCGCCACTTCCTTTTGAACCATAAACACCGCTCCACTTACATCGATATTAGACTCAATCATTTTAGTTATTATCGGTGTTGTTATGTAATAAGGCAAATTTCCAATAATAAATAAATCATCATAATCTATTTTTTCAATATCTTGAATGATATCTCTTTTTAAAAAATCATCATAAATAATATGTGTTTTATCATCTTCTAATTCACTCAAATACTTTTTGGTATCCTCATCTATTTCATAACAGAGCAGATTAGCATGATAATTTTTCAAATTTCTCGTTAAAGCTCCTCCACCAGGTCCAATCTCAATAATCAAATCTTCCTCTGATGGACTGATTGAATTTACAATATTATCTATAATAGCTCTATTAGTTAAAAAATTCTGTCCAAATTTCTTTTTAAAATTAAATTCCATAAGTATCCCTCACACCTAAAGTTTACCATATAATAGCAACAAAATACAACTTAAGTAGACACCTTATGATATAATAATTACAAGGTGATAATATGGAAATTGACTACAAAAAAATAGATACAGAATTAAATATGTTTGCCATAGATGTCATATATGAAATATTGGATAAATATTCATCCCTAATCAGTGAAAAAGATAAAGAAACTTTTATCGAAAAAATAACAAATAATCGCGTAATAGTAGTCGATATGCCTTCCAAAGAAGATGAAATATTTTTCGAAGGAAATATTCCCAAAGCTCACGGTCCTCGCGCCAAAAAAGATGGGCTAATTCACATTTATCCCTATGTATTCCGTAGCCAATCCACCGAAGAAATTATCCAAAATTGTATCAATCATATAATAATTCACGAATTATATCACTTTATTATAAAATTGGATATTAAAGGAAATTATCCGCAAGATGAAATTGACTTTGGACATTATCTAACTGAAGGTATGGTTCAATTATTTTCTGAAATACACCAAGGTAAAAGTGATAGAACTTCTAAATATCGCCAAAATGTTAATAACGCTCAAATTATCTATGAAACATTAAAGAATAATCTATCACTCATATTCAAGCACAATTATAAGGATATATTCGCCAAATTCCCCAATTTATCCTCTGTTTATGATGAATATTTAAAAGAGAGAAAATTCAATGCCAAATTAAGTGAATTCTTTGAAGAAGTTTCACCACTTCTTAACTGGGAGACAAAAAGACTTATAGCGAAGTCAAAATCATTTAGTATTAACGACACTTTAATTAACTTAAAAGCATTAATTGAGAAAAAAATGAATGTAGATGATGCCAAAAATTATTGTAGTAAGTTAGACGAAATATACGAATCATGCTTCGCTCAAAATAAAAAGAGCCTTGTTTAGCTCTTACATAGGTTTTCTTTCCCAACCAAATCTTAAAACATCATAAGTAAGTTTATGTCTGCCAACATTCTTTAGGGCATAGGCTTCCGACTCAACTAATAAATCGAGATCATTTCCCAACACACCTCTATCTAATACGATAGCGGTTATTTTTTCTTTGCTTAAATACGGAGCATCAAAAGTTACAATTGAACCACAAGGCAGATTTTTACTAGAAGCAACAATTCTAACATTTCCATAATCAAGGTCATCATATGTTGTTGTTCCATCTCCTACCCATTTACCGGTACATCCCAAATGTCCATTGCATGCAGGACATAAAGCTCCATAGCCAGTTAGATCTCCAGTAAAGGTATCTAAAACCATAAATTTATCATTCATTTTTATCTCATTATATTTAAAAGCCATAGCATTTAAATCCAACGTTTTATTTAAATTTTCATTTGTTATTTTCTCGTTTGAATTAAAAATATTTACTTGTTGTAATAACACTACAACACCTAATAATAATAGAATTTTTGTTGACTTATTAATTATTGAAAAAACCTTATTCATTACTATCACCCTACAAATAATATTGTAGCATTACATACTCTAAAAGTCAAAAATATCTTGCACGTTTTCTTCAGTTTTTTTCATTACCTCATCTAACGTAATATTTTTAATATTTGCCAAATACTCAGCAATAACCTTCACATATTTAGAGGCATTTTGACTTCCTCTAAAAGGTTCAGGAGTTAAAAATGGAGCATCTGTTTCCAATGTTAAATTTTCTATCGGAAGTTCTTTTATAATTTCATCTACTTTGGAATTCTTAAAAGTCATTACGCCACCTACACCGATATAATAGCCCATCTTTATGAGAATCTTTGCCGTCTCTAAGCTTCCGCTAAAACAGTGAATTATTCCCCTCGTCTTAAAATCTCTTAAGGAATCTACCATATCTTGCGTAGATTCTCGATTATGCACAATAACTGGTAGATCTACATCTTCTGCTAGTTTTAATTGCTTTTTAAATAGGGCAATCTGTTCCACTTTATGTTCTTTATCATAGTGATAATCTAAACCAATCTCTCCAATAGCAACAAATTTAGGATCAGATAACACCTCATAAACTAGTTTTTCTAATTTTTGAAAATCTTCATCATAGAATTCTGGATGAATTCCCAAACAATAATAGACATTATCATATCTTTTTCCCAATTCTATTACTTCCTGGCATTCTTGCAAGTTCGTAGCAGCCACTATTATTCTCCCAACGTCACTTGCCTTTGCCTCTTCTACATATTTATCCATATCTTCATAGTAACATTTTAACAAATGACAATGTGTATCCGTTAACATATCTTCACCTCCTATCAAAAAAGTCAGTATTACTGACTCTATTTTTCTTGATCAATTCTTTTAAATAAAATCTCTGCTTCGTTTAATTTTGTACCACTTTCATATTTACCAAATTCCAAAGTTGAAGCATAAGAACTTTCTTTTGTATTGATAAATTCCAAGATTTTTGCAGCAGTATCTGGTAAAAAGGCCTGTAGATAGACAGCACATACACGAATAGATTCAGTCAAATTATATAAAACTGTCTTTAATCTATCTTGACCATTTTCATCTTTAGCTAAAACCCATGGAGTTGTCTCGTCAATATATTTATTTGATGCTCTTAAAACACTAAATATTTCATCAATAGCATCTGCTATTTTTAATTCATCCATTCTCTTTTGAACATTTTTACCCAATGCTTCTACTTTTGTTATCAAAGCTTCATCCTCTGGTCCTGATACCCTTGTATTTTCAACAATACCATCAAAATATTTATTGCTCATTGCAATAGTTCTATTGACCAAATTACCTAATACATTGGCAAGTTCGGAATTATTTCTTTCAACAATTAACTCCTCTGTTATTACACCATCATCGGCAAAAGGTATTTCATGTAAAACGAAATATCTAATCGTATCCAATCCATATTTTTCTACTAATTCATCAGCATATAATAAGTTTCCCTTTGATTTACTCATCTTATCTCCGCCACTTAAAAGCCATGGATGTCCAAAAACTTGTTTAGGTAATGGAATATCTAGACTCATTAGAAAACAAGGCCAATAAATAGTATGGAATCTTATTATATCTTTACCAATCAAATGCAAATCAGCTGGCCACCATTTCTTAAATTCATCTGTTTGTTCATCAACGTCATAGCCAATATTAGTTATATAATTAGTTAAAGCATCAAGCCAAACATAAACAATATGTCCTGGAGCAAAATCAACAGGGATTCCCCAATCAAAAGATGTACGAGAAACACATAAATCCTGTAACCCTGGCTTGATAAAATTATTTATCATCTCATTTTTACGTGAAACCGGCTGAATAAATTCCGGATGACTCTCAATGTAATCTACTAATTTATCTTGGTATTTTGATAATCTAAAAAAGTAAGCTTCTTCCTTTTTAGGCGCAACATCTCTTCCACAATCGGGACATTTTCCATCAACTAATTGACTTTCTGTCCAAAATGATTCACAAGGAGTACAATACAATCCCTCATACTCTCCTTTATAAATATCGCCCTTATCATACATTTTTTTAAATATATGTTGAACTACTTTTTCATGTTGTTTATCCGTTGTTCTAACGAATTTATCATAAGTAGTATTCATTAAATCCCATATATTTTTTATTTCGCCTGCCAATCCATCAACATAAGTCTGTGGGTCAACACCAGCTTCACGAGCTTTTATCTCAATTTTTTCTCCATGCTCATCTGTTCCAGTTTGAAAATACACATCATATCCTTCTAATCTTTTATTTCTTGCAATGGCATCAGCAAGAACAATTTCATAGGTATTTCCTATATGTGGTTTACTTGAAGTATAAGCTATAGCTGTCGATATATAATATTTTTCTTTTTCCATTATTTTTCCTCCTTATATAATTCACCTGTTTGATAATTTCTCAAGATTTTTTTAGATGGTTCACATAAATTGATCGGTAAACTATCCATCGCAAAAAATCCATAATCAATGTGTTCTTCCGTATCTCCCAAAGAGATTTCTCCACTCCATACTCCTGCTTTGATTCCTACTGTTAAAAAGTGTGCATATTCATTTATATCATCTGCTAGTGAAACAACACTTAAGTCATCAATCAAGAGATTAACTTCACTCAATGCCTTTCTTTTAGCTGCATCAAAAATGGTCTCCCCATATTTTACTTTTCCAGCAGGTAAAGTCCAAGTTCCCTCTAAACGCATATCGCTATCGGCTTTAACAGAATCCTCATTTCTTAATATCAGTAGAACTTCGCGTAAATCATTTAAAATAATTACCCCTAATCCAGCACCCGGATTTTTTTCCATAAATATTCCTCCCAAAAATAAAAAAGCCACAAACATAAGGACGATTTACTCGTGGTACCACCTTATTTTATGACTTTCATCACCTCTTAATCTTAACGCGATTCATTCGTTTTAAACTCCAGACCCATTCGACTAAACGCTTTCTTATCTGCTTTCACCTAATCAGACTCTCTAAAAAGAACTCATTTTAGCTTCTTTCCTTCTTCGCTTAACAAAGTTAATATAACACAATATTTTTTTAACTTCAAGTTATTTTATCATATTGACAATTTCATCTAAAATATCGACCATATAATAGATAAAATGTTTTTCTAGATGCAATAGAGGTAAAGCTATGTGGATTTCTTTATTCTTATAACTCAATCTAAACTTTGGATTTATATTATAAGACACCAAGAATAATTTATCACCTTCTAGTTTATTAGAAACATTTTCAGGAATTGCCACCTCAATCGTATTGTTATACTGTCTTACTCTATTAATATGTAATCTATCGGCTAATTTTTCAAACCATTCTTCATACATATATATTTCTAATTCTTCGGAAATAGTGCCAAATCGATCTTCTATTTCCTCTTTAACCCTCAAGAAAGATTCCTTATCTTTTATCTCACTTATCATTTTATGAATTTCAATTTTGATATTTTCTTCACTGACATAATCATCTGATATATGATTAGCTACCTCAATAAGAGGCATCTGTTCCTCATCCGTTGGCAAAGTTTCTCCTTTTTGGCGACTGATTTCTTCCTGAACCATCTGTGTATATAACTCTAACCCGACATTTTCAACAAATCCAGCCTGGTCGCTTCCCAAGAAATCTCCTGCTCCTCTAATAGCTAGATCCCTCATAGCAATCTTATACCCACTTCCAAGCTCTGTAAAGTCCTTTATCGATTGTAATCTCTTAATAGCTGTCTCTGTTAACATTTTATAAGGCTTATACATCAAATAAGCATACGCAATTTTATCACTTCGCCCAACTCTACCTCGCAATTGATATAATTGACTTAAACCAAAATTATCTGCATCAATAACCACTAAAGTATTGACATTAGGAATATCTATTCCCGTTTCAATTATAGTTGTACAAATTAATACATCATATTCGCCATCGACAAATGCAGATACAATATTCTCCAGTTCATTCTTATCCATCTGTCCATGAGCTATAACTACACGAGCTTCAGGAACTAACATTTGAATCTTTGTCATCATATCAACAATACTGTTAACTTTATTATACAAAATGAAAACTTGTCCATCCCTTGCTAATTCTTTATATATTGCATCCTTAATAATCACATCATTTTCTTCTAACACATAAGTTTGTACTGGATATCTGTTAACTGGTGGCGTATCGATAATCGATAAATCTCTTAATCCACTCATTGCCATCTTTAAAGTTCTTGGTATCGGGGTTGCCGATAAAGTTAAGACATTTATATCATTTTTTAACTCTTTTATCTTTTCCTTGTGAGTAACTCCAAAGCGCTGTTCTTCATCAATTATTAACAAACCTAGATTTTTATATTTAATTTTATCATTCAACAACTTATGAGTCCCAAAAACTATATCTATTTTTCCCTCATTTAAAGAAGAAATAATTCTATTAACCTCTTTAGTACTAGTAAATCTGTTTAACAATGCTATATTGAATGGAAAGTCTTTAAATCTTTCTAACGCATTTAAATATTGTTGGCGTGAAAGAAGGGTTGTCGGACATAAATAAGCTACCTGATAACCATTCATAATCGTCTTAAAGATTGCTCTAAAAGCTACTTCTGTCTTGCCAAAACCTACATCGCCACACAACAAACGATCCATTGGAACATATGATTTCAAATCCGCATCAATCTCTTTAATACATTTTAATTGATCACTAGTTTCATTATATTCAAAATTTGCTCCAAATATTAATTCTTCTTCATAATCCTTATACTTTATTCCCTGTATATTACTTCTCGCTGCATAAAGTTTAATCAATTCATCCGAAATATCTTTTATTTTATTTCTTACGCGCATCTTTGTCTTCGCCCATGTCGCCGAATTCAACTTGTTAATCTTTGGAGCCGTGCCATTGGCATCAGCATATTTATATATACTTGAAATTTTTTCCACAGGAACATATACTTTATCATTGCCTAAATAGCTTATCATAATATAGTCTCTTACCATTCCTGCTTTTTCAATGGCTTTAATTCCTCCGTATATACCTATACCATGCAAAGAATGAACGACATAATCGCCAATTTTAATATCATCAAAACTCTTAATCTTACTTCCCATTTTATAGGAATTTTTGTAATTATTTATAACTTTAATATCTTCAATATCATATTCAGAAATAAATATATATTTATCAATAATAAAACCTTCATTTATTTTTTTCTTAATGACATTTATATCTTTGAAGACAATCTCATCGGAATGAATATTCGAAAACAATTCCTTTATTCTTTCAACTTGTTTATCTTTTGAAAGACATAAAATAATCGTATTTTTCCCTATATTATCCAAACAAAAGCTTTTAAGTTTATCATAATCCCCCTTAAATTTTAATAAATCTCTAGAATTGTAATTATCGGCATCCGGCAAATTGTTTATCGTTTCAATCTTTATATAATTATTTACCACAATCTCATCATACTTAAACATATATTTCGTATTATCTGGTAAATCCTTAGAATAAATATATTCTCTAATATCATCTTGAATCTTTTTATAAGTATTAAGTATTTGTTGTTCATCGACAAAAAAGACAAAGGGATTTTTCAAATATTCAACTAAAGAACTCTTGTTCTCTGTCTCAACTTCTTCAAAAGGTAAAATAGTAAAACTCTCGATATCATTTATGGAAAGTTGCGAATCCTCACTAAAATAGCGAATAGATTCTATCTCATCACCAAAAAATTCAATGCGAATTGGGTGTTCTGATTCTATTGGGAAAATATCAATGATAAAACCACGAACAGCATACTCTCCCGTAGTTGATACTAAAGAGTCTCTATGATAGCCCAAGAAATCTAACTTTTCCAATAATTCATTTCGATTTATCTCTTCATTTCTAGTTATTTGTATGTTAAATTTATCGACTTTTGAATAGGCGGGAAGATATCGCAAATAGCCCATTAAATTAGTAACAATAATGCTCTTCTTTCTTGTCTTTACTTGCTCTAAAGTTTCCAATCTTCTAACCTTTAAATCGGGAGAAATAGCAATAGCTACCGATGCCAAAAAATCATCCATCGGAAAAAGACATACATCATCTGTGTATGTTTTTAATTTCTGAAAAATTTTATTAGCTTCATACAAAGTATGGGATAATATTAAGACATTATCATCATGATTAAGATAATATTGATAGTAATACAAAATATTTAATTCATTAGTCAATCCACAAACTGTTGCATGATTCTCATATTTAAATATTGAATTGAGAATATCATTCATTATATCACCTAATTATATTTATTCATTAGTAAATTTATATCCTTATAGTTAAAACTCTCTATTATTTTATTTATCGTCGAAAAATTTTGTCTAATCAAATCCAAATCATTCTTGGAAAATGCCCCTAGAACATAATCTTTGGTATCCATATTTTTATTATTTGATACCCCTATTTTAATTCTAGCAAAGGCATCTGTTTTTAAACAGGCAATTATATCTTTTATTCCATTATGACCACCAGATGAGGAATTTATCTTAATTCTTAACTTGCCAAGTTCCAAGTCCAAATCATCTTGAATAATAAGAATATCTTCGAATGTTATTTTAAAATAATCAGCATATTTTTTTACAACACCACCAGATAAATTCATATAACTTTGAGGCTTTAAGAATATATATTTTTCTCCACCAACAGTCGTTTGATAGTATAATCCATTAAATTTACTTGACCATTTAACTTCTCCCAAATATGCGTCTAATACCATAAAACCAATATTATGGCGAGTGTTGGCATATTCTTTGCCAGGATTTCCTAAACCAACTATTAATTTCATATTAATCCCTCCTAAAGATATTTTTATAAGTATTGTGTTCTCTTAAAAATAATGGTTGATTTATTTTTACATAATCTTCACCATTATATATGGCTTCAATTAAAATAAAACAACAATCACTTTTTACATCATCATATACCATTTGCACTTTTTTTACACCAAACCTATATTTTTTCATAGCATTTATTACATCTGCTAAACGAACAGCTTGATGCACCAAATAAAAATATCCTTTGTTTTTTAACAATCTTGAAGCACAATAAAGAACTTCATCTAAATCTATTGTTATTTCATGCCTTGCAATTGCCTTTATTTCATTATCGTTTAATATCTTCATATCCGTTTTTTTAAAATATGGAGGATTACACGTAACAATATCATATTTTGTATTTTCTGAAGAAATATACTCTTTAACATCCATGTTAATAAGTCTTATATTTTTAACATTGTTATAATCAATTGATTGTCTTCCTAAATCATAAATATCTTTCTGTATCTCTACTCCCACAATATCTATATTATCTCCATATTTCGTATTCAAAATTAGGGGAATTGGCGCGTTACCGGAACACATATCTAATATTTTCTTGTGTCCCTTTTTTACATCGACAAATTCAGCAAGCAAAACTGAATCAATTGAAAATTTAAAATAGTCTTTATTTTGAAAAATTTTATAACCATAGTCAAATAAATCATTAAGTTCATTATTCGACCTCATATTCATGTCTATCTCCTTTTATATCCACGGTATACTTTTTATTTAGTATATCAAGAGCCACAACTTTTCCTTCTCCATCTGGTGTTTTAATCATTGAATTCATCTTAGGCAATTCCTTACGATGAGCTGAATAAACTTCATCTTCATAAGAAAGACAACACAAAAGTCTTCCACAGCATCCATTTATCTTCGTTGGATTAAGGGAAATCCCCTGATTTTTTGCCATATTAATACTGATAGTTTCCATTCCAGATAAAAATGCTGAGCAACATAATTGGCGACCACACATACCTATACCGCCAATCTCTTTCGAATTATCCCTAACACCCATCTGATGTAGTTCAATTCGTGTTTTAAATTTAGCTGCAATCTCCTTAACTATATTTCTAAAATCTATCCTCTCATCTGCAACAAAATTAAATGTTAACTGTTTTCTATCGAGCGTAAAACTTGCATCGACAAAGCGCATTTCCAATTTATTCTTTTCTGCTACCTCTCGCGCAAATAGCAAAGCCTCATGTGCTTCCTTAGTATTGCGCATATAAGTACTATAATCCTTTTTTGTAGACAATCTAAGAACTGTTTTCATCTTATTTATATCAAAAGTCTTATATTCCGATACTAAAGGTTCACATACCTTGGCAAATTGTTCACCCTTTTCCGTATCTACAACAACTGTCACATTTTTATTTAACTTCAGTTCATCTTCATACTTAAAATAATACGCTTTGCCATTTTCCTTAAATTTAACGCTGCAAACTTTCATAAAATCACTCCCAACGGATAAACAATTTGTTAATAAATAGTTCTTTATTAACATTAATTTTAAAATCATTGATGATATTATCTAATAAATTTATTCTTTTTACAATCTTTTTTACTTCGTTTGTTTCAATAATGTCCAATAAATTATTAACAAATTCATACTCACTATATTTTCCAACAGTTACGTTCTCAAATTTTATAGTATATATTTTACTTATTAGCTTCAGAATTGCCTCAATTTCGAAACGTTCCTTTTTCGCAAAAGCCTTTGATTCGCTCATAAGCACATATTTTGGAGAATCATTTAACATTTTAATTAACTGAGTAGCATAATCATAATAAGTGCCATATTCATCTTCCGTTATTTCCAATATATCTAAAATACTGTTTGCACCAAATCGATAATTAAATATTTCACATCTACTCTTTATTGTTGGCAAAATCGCTGAAAGTTTATCAGTAATATAAAAGCCAATTATTTTTCCCTCAGGTTCTTCTAAAAACTTCAACATCTTATTAGCAGTTGCATCATTCATCTTATCCGCATTAACAATTACATACGTTGAATATTTATTAATTGATGGTTTCATTGAAAATTTATGAATAATTTCTAAAACTTGATCCTTTTTTATCTCTTTTCCATCGGGAAAAACCGATATAACATCCGGATTAGTTTTCTTATCTATTGTATTACATATATTACAATCACAGTTATCAGCTGATCCCGTATCACAATTGATTTTCTTAATAATATCTAGACAGTCCTGATAGCATCTATCGACATTATTTGTCACAAACAAAAAAGCATGAGAATTTTTTTCCTCACTAAAAGATTTTATTATAAGCTTTTTCATTTCTTCACTATTCATATCTCACCTACAAATACTTTATAACAATTAAGCAATAAGTTATCAATCCTGGTAAACCCAAAAAGGAAATAATTATCAAGCCTAAAATACTAATTGGAACCATGATATCAAAATTAACTGTGAAAAGATTAACTGTATATAAACTTACAAATGCGAATATTAAATTCATCATTACTTTTTTTAATTTAAACAATATTATCACCATTACATAATATTATAAAAATAAACAATCTATGAAATTTCTTTTCTATCTAATAAAGCTCTATCTAAGGTTATAGAATCTAAATAATCAATTTCTACACCCATCGGAATTCCATAAGACAATCTCGAAACTTTTATTTTCTTATTTTCAAATAATTTCTTAATGTATAAAGTTGTTGTCTCTCCTTCAATTGATGGTTTCAATGCCAAGATAATTTCTGTATCTTTATCGGATTCGTCTATTCTACTCATTAAAGACGAAATATTTATATCCTCAGGGTACACGCCATCAATTGGCGATATAAGACCATTAAGAACATGATACTTTCCTTGAAAAGATCCTGATTTTTCAAACATAAAGACACTTTTATAATCTTCAACAACACATATAAGGTTATTCTTGCGACCAGAATCATCACAAATAGAACAAATCTCTCGATCAGTCAAATGTCCACAAATCTTACAGCGATGTAATTGTTTTTTGCACTCTTGAATATTGTGAACAAAATTTGCAATATCTTCTTCACTTAATTCCAAAACCGCCAAAGCATATCTCTCTGCACTTTTTTCACCAATCCCTGGCAACTTTTTAAACGAGCTAATAGAATCATTAAGTACTGCTGGGTATAACATACTACATCAATCCGCCTAATTTAGCATACATTCCCAATTTAGCTTCAATATCTGCTTCAATTTTCGAAACGGCATCGTTGAAGGCGATTTTTATCATATCCTCTAACATTTCTAAATCTTCAACTTCTAAACTTTCTTTATTCTTTATAGTAATACTTTTTATTTTTTTTGATCCATATAATATAATATCAACCAATTGAGAATGTCCTTCATATTCACTATTATTGATCTCCTGTTGTTTCTTTTCAATATCCTTTTGCATTCTTTGAGCTTGCGCCATTATATTATTCATATTCATATTTTCTTTCTCCTTTATTCTATATTCAATTTATCATTACCAAATATATCTTCAGCCAACTTAACTGAATTGGTATTATTATCTATATAATCAGTTTCATCCATTATAGTAAACTTTTTATCCTTAGTGTAATTCTTCATAAATAAATCCCAATCGTCTTTGGTAATAAAGATAAATTTGTAATTCGTATTATATAAACTATTAAATTTACTCTCCAAATCATACAATTTTGAGTTACCAACAACCTTTATGCTTTCGGATGATGTCAAAAAAATTATATTAGATGGAGATGCAACTTGTAAAGTAGAACTCTTCATAATAGAAAAGAATTCTGTCAAATTATTATCTTTTACATAAGTTGAAAATTTTTTCCAAGCCTCGCCAGCTTTTAACTTTTCATCCTTATTCGCGTCAACAAAAGTATTGTTAACACGTATATCTTGAAACTCTTTACATATCTTATAAACCTGTGAAGAATTATCTTTAATCATTTGGTTAACGTCAATTTTTACATCAGACAAAATTATTTCCCGGGAAATAATTTGATTAATATCGCGATTAGAAATTTGATTATCTTCATCGTTTATAAATGATATTAATTCTAGTTCCAACAACAAATATCCATTGGAGTTATAATTAATTTTATTTAGCAAATTATTTAAAGAATCAATTAATTTTTTCAATTGTCTAAAAGCATTATTGCTGACATTCTCTCTCTTCATCTTAACTGCTTTTTCAATAAAATTATCCAATAATTTATCTATTAAAACCTTAATATCAATTCCAGACTCTTTAATTTTTCCAACTATTGCCACCAAATCATCCAGATTATTCTTAAGAATCGCCTTATATAATAAATCTATATCATCGGCCGTAACAGTACCATAGTTATTTTTTAACACATCTAAAGTCACTTTATCTGAAACCTTTGATAACTGATCTAAAATACTTAAAGCATCTCTCATACATCCATCTGATAAATAAGATATTTCATGAAGAGCTTCCTCTTCATATTCTATTTGTTCCTTTGAGCAAATATCAGAGAGATTTTGATAAATTAAATTTCTATCTATTCTTTGAAAATCAAATCTCTGGCACCTTGATAGCACCGTGATTGGAACTTTTTGTATTTCCGTTGTAGCTAATATAAATATAACATTTGCTGGAGGCTCTTCCAACGTTTTAAGAAAAGCATTCCAGGCTGAAGATGACAGCA
>CAJTKV010000003.1:0-29853 GCA_910577075.1 uncultured Bacilli bacterium | reverse complement strand
GGGGCTCTTCTAATGTTTTTAGTAGGGCATTAAAAGCCCCTGTAGTAAGCATATGTACTTCATCTATAATATATATTTTATACTTGCTATTAGTCGGTGCAATTCCGACGTTTTCAATCATATCGCGAATATATTCAACGCCATTATTACTGGCAGCATCCATTTCAATAATATCTGGACTAGTATTAAAGTTTATACAATTATCGCATTCTCCACAAGAAATACCATCTTTTTGATTCAAGCAATTAATGGCACGAGCAAATATCTTCGCCGAACTAGTTTTACCAGTTCCTCTTGGCCCTGTAAAAATATAAGCATGTGCTATTTTGTTATTTATTATGGAATTTTGAAGAATCTTTTTAATATGTTCTTGACCAACCAACTCATTAAAATTTGTTGGTCTATATTTACGATACAATACCTTGTAGCCCATAATATCACCTAACTAAATTATATCATATTAATCGCTATCTTTTACAGTTTAATTTAAAAAAATTACTCAACAAATTCCTATAATCTTCGATTATTGACTTACTATCTATCTCAGTTATTAACCGTACATTTGTTTTATAATATGTTTTTTTACTTTTTTCTCTTGTTAATAAGTAATATACATTGTTAATTCTAGATTCTTTTATAACTTCCATACACATACTACAAGGTTCCAAAGTAACATAAAGATCACAATCTGACAATCGCCAATCCTTAAGTTTCCTAGCAGCTTTTTTTATAGCTATTATTTCAGCATGGCTAGTAACATCATTATTTTTAATTCTAAGATTATGAGCTTTAGATATTATTTTATTATTTCTAACGACAATTGCTCCGATTGGAACTTCTTTCTTTTTTGACGCCTTTGTAGCCTCTTTTATAATTGCATCGACATAAATGTTCATAACTTCACCTCATAAAAAAAGTGCACACGGATAGAGGTTAATATGGCTGCTGTCTTCCAACTCTGACCAGTTTATAACATATTCGTTGCACAAATAGATTATACCATATATCATATTAATTTCAATTATAAATGTTAATAAGTATCTTATTTTTCTATTGTTGATAACTAATATACATATTTTTGTGCTAAAGCTCTTTTTCTTATGTTTCACGTAAAACATAAGAATTTCCATTATAAAATTTTTGAATAACAAAATATATATTAAATTTAGCATATAAAACCTTCAAATACTGGTATATTGTTAATTAAAGTACAAGCAAATACGTATATTTTTTTAAATGAACTCATCTTTTTTGATTTTTTCTATGTTTCACGTGAAACATACCAATAATTTTTATAGCAAATAAAACAATAAGAGGTATTAATTTATTTTAATTAAAATTCAAATCGTATAATATATAAATTTATTAACAATCTAATGTTTCACGTGAAACATTCAAAAAAGAGAACTAATTGTTCTCCTTTTCCATTTCCGTTGATTGAGTATTCTCTGTTGATAAAATTTCATTGTTAATAACTTCAGAATCCGAGTCATCTACGTTTTCACTATCATCTTCAGCTTGTTTTTCCACAATGCTTACGGTAGAAACATACTGATTGTCCTTAAGATTAATAAGTTTTACACCCTGTGTAACGCGGCCTAATTGTGAAATTTGCTCAATTGGTAATCTAATAAGCATACCACTATCAGTAATAATCAATAAGTCGTGATCAGCTGTTACAATCTTATGAGAAATCATATCACCATTCTTATCAGTAATATTTAGTGCCTTAACACCTTTACTTCCACGCTTAGTCATACGATACTCACTAATAAGTGTCTTCTTTCCATAACCATTTCTCGTAACAACCAATAAATTATCATCTAATTTGCCAACTTCCATACCAATACATTCTGCACTATCAAGAGTAATTCCCTTAACACCAGAAGCTGTTCTTCCCATCGGTCTGATTTCATCTTCGTTAAACACTACCATTCTTCCAGATGACGATCCTAATATAACTATTGAATCTCCTGTTGATAACTTAACATCTATCAACTCATCATCATCTTTCAAGCCAATAGCAATCTTTCCTGAATTTCTAATGTTAATAAATTCTTCAATAGGAGTTTTCTTAACCAAACCGCTTCGCGTAGCAAATGTAATATATTTAAATGGATTTTCATTCTCATCACTATTTGGTGTAACCTTAATAACAGAACTAATTTTCTCATCTTTTTCAATTGGTATCAAATTAATAATAGGTAATCCCTTAGATTGACGACTGTATAACGGAATTTCGTATCCTCTTACGCGGTATACCTTACCTTTAGTAGTAAAGAATAATACATCATCATGAGTTTTGCAATTAATCAAGTATTTAACGTAATCTTCTTCATTAATCGACATTCCTTTTACACCTACACCACCTCTGTGTTGAGATCTATAAGTATCAGAATTCAATCTCTTTATATATCCTTTATCAGTTAAAGACACAATAATATCCTCTACTGGTATTAAGGACTCATCCTCAATATAGTCAATAGCAGTCATATCAATAGATGTTCTACGTTCATCACCATATTTACGCTTAATTTCAAGCATTTCTTCTTTTATAATGTTCAAAACTTTTTCGTTTGAAGCTAATATTGATTTTAATTCATCTATTTCCTTCATCAATTCATTCAATTCAGTATCTATTTTCTCGCGTTCTAAGCCAGTTAATCTTCTTAAACGCATCTCTAAGATACTATTAGCTTGAATTTCTGATAAACCAAATCTGCTCATTAGTTTCGCTCTAGCATCATCATCATCATCTGCACCACGTATAATTGAAACAACTTCATCTATGTGATCCAAGGCAATTTGTAATCCTTGTAAAATATGAACTCTTGCCTCATCTTGCGCCAAATCATACTTGGTTCTTCTAATAATAACTTCCTTTTGATGATCTATATACTTCGAAATAATATCTTTTAATCCCAAAGTTCTAGGAATACCATTATCCAACATAAGGAAGATAATTCCATAACTAATTTGGAAATTAGTATGTTTATATAAATTGTTCAAAACTACTTGAGGATTTGCATCCTTCTTTAGAGTTATTGTAATCTTTATTCCATTTTTCAAATCTGTATGATAATCTGAAATTCCTTCAATTACCTTATTATGAACTAATTCAGCAACTTTATTCTTAAGTTCATAAGTATTTGTACCATATGGCACTTCTGTAATAACAATATTGCTATGATTTGCATGTTCTTCGATTTCTGCACGACTTCGAATAGTAATACTTCCTCTACCCGTTTCATAAGCCTGCCTAATACCTTTATTTCCTAGAATTATACCACCTGTAGGAAAATCTGGCCCTTTAATTATCTTCATTAAATCATCAGTTGTAATCTCAGGATTATCTATAAAAGCCACACATCCATCAATTACTTCTCCCAAGTTATGTGGAGGAATGTTAGTTGCCATACCAACAGCAATACCCATTGTTCCATTTACTAAAATATTTGGATAACGTGATGGTAAAACATGCGGTTCTTTCTTTGTAACATCAAAATTATCATCCATATCAACAGTATCTTTGCGAATATCCCTCAACATTTCCAATGAAAGCTTTGCCAAACGTGATTCTGTATAACGCATTGCTGCTGCTCCATCACCTTCGATATTACCAAAGTTACCATGGCCATCCACCAATGTATATCTTTGGCTAAAATCTTGAGCCATACGTACCATTGCTTCATAAATTGACGAATCACCGTGAGGATGGTACGTACCCATAACAGCTCCAACTGTAGTAGCCGACTTACGATGCGGCTTATCAGGAGTAAGTCCCGACTCAAACATCGTCCATAGAATACGACGGTTAACTGGTTTTAAGCCATCTCTTAAATCTGGTAAAGCACGTGCCGTAATTACACTCATTGAGTAATCAAGGAATGAATCACTTATCTCACTAACAATATTATTTTCCGTTAAACTATCTCTTTCGTGAAAAGTTCCTCCGAACTCTCCTCCATCTTCTGTATCATCAGAAACTTCTTCAGTATCAATAACTTCTTCGTTCTCTGTTTCTTCAAGATTCAAATCTTTTTCTTCATCTGTCATTCAAGCACCTCCTAAACATCGATATTTTGGGCATATCCAGCATTAACCTCGATAAATTCTCTTCTTGGTCCAACTTCATCACCCATTAATTTTTCAAAAATTGCATCGGCAGCAACACAATCGTCCACTGTAATTTTCTTTAAAACTCTCTTTTCAATATCCATTGTTGTATCATTTAGCTCATCAGCATCCATTTCACCAAGACCTTTCATACGAACAATCTCAGCACGAGAACGTACATTCTCTGGTAAATTGTTTAAATATGCATCCTTTTCTGGTTCTGTTAACACATATTTTCTCGTTTTACCATGAGAAATTCTAAACAATGGTGGTTGTGCAGCATAAACATGGCCGGCTTGAACAATTGGCTTAAAGAAGCGATAAAATAATGTTAATAAAAGTACACGAATATGGGCGCCGTCCACATCAGCATCGGTCATAATAATAATTTTGTCATATCTCAACTTTGACAAATCAAATTCTTCGCCAATACCTGTACCAAACGCAGTAATAATCGTTCTTATTTCTTCATTTCCTAAAGCTCTATCTAATCTTGCCTTCTCAACGTTCAAAATTTTTCCTCTTAAAGGTAAGATAGCCTGAGTCATAGAATCTCTTCCCAATTTAGCACTTCCACCTGCACTATCTCCCTCAACTATAAATATTTCGGAAACTTTTGGATCTTTACTTTTACAATCCGATAATTTTCCAAAGAAATTAGTAGTTGCCAAATCACTTTTACGAGTAATTTCACGAGCCTTCTTTGCTGCATTACGTGCACGACAAGCCAACATAGCTTTATTTATTATAATTCTTGCCTCATCGGGATTTTCCATTAAAAATCTTTCGAATCCTGAAGAAAAGACATCATCAGCCAATTTTCTAACTTCGGAATTCCCCAATCTTCCCTTAGTCTGACCTTCAAACTGAGGATTTGGGTGCTTACAAGAAATAATCATGGTTAATCCCTCTTTAACATCATCTCCAGTTAAAGAATCGTCCTTTTCTTTTAGCAATCCATTTTTACGAGCATAACTATTAATAACTCTGGTTAAAGCTCTCTTAACACCATCTTCATGAGTTCCGCCATCGTGCGTATTGATATTATTGACGAAAGAATAAATATTATCATTATAGCCGGTATTATATTGCATAGCTACTTCAAACATTACATCGTCTTCTTCGCCCTCAAAATATATAACATTCTCATGAATCGGAGTTTTTCCCTGATTGATGTATCTAACATATTCACGAATTCCGCCTTCATAAAGGAATGTCTCTCCTGTTGTATCTTCATCATCACGATCATCTCTTATAGTTAAAGATAATCCCCTATTTAAGAAGGCAAGTTCTCTAACTCTTGTCTTTAAAGTATCAAAGTCATAGATATCCGTATCAAATATATCAGGATCTGGTTTAAAACTTACTACTGTACCTGTACGATGGGCTTCACATTCACCCACAACACTCAAGGGTTCAACAGTATGGCCTCCATTTTCAAATCTAATATAGTTAATCTTAGAATCTTTGTAAACTCGAACTTCTAACCACTTACTTAAGGCATTAACAACACTAGCACCAACACCGTGAAGTCCACCGGAGACTTTATATCCGCCACCGCCAAACTTACCACCAGCATGCAATACAGTATAGACTGTTTCTACTGTTGATATCTTAGTTTTAGGATGTACTTCCGTTGGAATTCCACGTCCATCATCCTTAACTGTGATAGAATTATCCTTATTAATTACTACCTCAATGTTTTTACAATACCCAGCCAAGGCCTCATCAATTGCATTATCGACAATTTCCCAAACCAAATGATGTAATCCCTTAACATCCGTAGTTCCGATGTACATACCAGGTCTTTTTCTAACTGCTTCTAATCCTTCAAGAACTTGAATATCGGAGGCATCATAATGTGTATTTTCTTCTGTCATTTCAGTCATCCCTTTCTGTAACAATACCATCATTAACTTCAAATATCTTACTATTATTTTTTAATATATTCCCTACTTTATTTAACTCTGTAGTTGTAATAAATGTTTGAATATCATCATTAATAAAAGTCAATATATTGCTTATCTTTTCTTCATCCAATTCACTAAATAAGTCATCTAAAATCAATATCGGAGTAACATCTTTCTTATCTCTAAAAATATCTATTTCTCCCATTTTTAAAGATATAATCGCGTTCTTTTGCTCCCCTTCTGATCCAAAATCTCTCAAATTATTGTCATCCAAGATAAATTCGTAATCATCGCGGTGAATTCCCACATTCGTTTTTCCCAATATGACATCGCGGTCTTTCTCTTTTTTATAAGTTTTTATTAGATTATCTTTCGATTTATCATTAAAATCAGACTTATAAACTAGTTTTAAACCATGATGTCCAGTAATTTTATAATAATTATTTTCAATATACTTATTTAAATCATCGATAAATTCACTTCTAAATTTATGAACTTTTAAGCCGAGTTCGATTAATTGATCTGTTAAAATATTCAAATAATCCAAAGGAGCATTACCATTGACATATAAAGTCTTTAAAAAAGCATTTCTTTGCTTTAAAACTTTATTGTAATAAGTTAATATCTTTAAATAATCATTACTAAATTGCGATAATTCAATATTAATTAACTTTCTTCTGGTATTTGGTGTATCCTTAATCAATTTAAGATCTTCAGAAGTAAATAGAACAATATTAATATTTGATAAATAATCTGTTAAGCGATCGACATTGTTATTATTAATTTTAACTTTTTTTTCATTACTTTTAATAATTACCTTATAGTTATTAGAATATTTATCTTCTATTTTTCCTTCAACTCTTGCTAAATCACAGTTTTTTCTTATTACTACGTCTTCTCTAGACCCTCGAAAAGACTTTGTTAATGCCAAACAATATATTGCTTCGACAATATTTGTCTTCCCCATCCCGTTCTGACCAATAATAATATTTTTTGAAGGATTAAAATCAATATCTAATTTTTCATAATTGCGAAAATTAAGCAATTTTAAATTTAATATTTTCATTTTAACCCCCTTTATTTCAATTTTGAGTGATTTTTTGATTTTCGTGTACACCTATACACATATTAATTATATCACAATTTAAAGGGTAAAAAAAGAAAATAATAATATTTTCTCATATATTTTGCTTAATTTTATTGGCTAAACAACTTGCCTTTAAAAATTGATTTTTAAATACATTATAGGAAACTGACATTTCTAATAGTAAGCCATTATCAAATCTAACAAAAGTATTATCATTTTCATGATTTTGATAAAATTCAACAACATGATTTAAAGCTATCCATTCCGTTTTCTCCGAATATGCTGACTTTGTAGGAAAGATTATAACATTATCAGATTCTTGGACAATTATAGGAACTTTATACATATATCCCGTAATTTCCTTTGATCCAGCTACTCTTCCATCAAAAGAACTTCCAAAAACATAACAGCTTCTTCTAACTATAGACAAAGGTGCCTTATTAATAATCACTTGTTTTCCTAACTCATACACTATTGATTGCCTTTCATTTAATGGTGTAATTACTACTGTTTTTCGATTAATTATATAACAATTCATAAAATATCTCCTTTTTTTAGTTGCCTAGCCTATCATAAATTATCATGAATATTTGTCGAATTATGGTATGATTGTTAAAAAGTTATAATTTATCAACAAAAAAAGAGGTTTTTCCCTCTTTTAGTATGTTTTTATTGGTAAAATCAATTGAATTAATGATTCATCATTTGCTGATTTCAATACTATTGGTTTAGAATCCGTATTCATAAATATGATAATTGCTTCATCTTCAAAAGTTCTCAAGGCATCCATCATATATTTTGCGCTAAATGATATTGATATTTCATCACTTACATTTCTATCTACTTTTATGCGATCTTCCACTTTTCCAATTTCTGATGCATAAGAACTAATACATAATTCATTATCTTTAGCATCCATTTTAACAATATTCTTATCTTTACTTTGTGTTAAAAGAGCTGCTCTATCTATAGATGCATAATATTCATTTAGATTTGCATTAATAATATGAATAAAATCATTTGGTATAAAATTTGTCGTATTTGGATAACTTCCATTTAATAAATTAGATTGAAATAATATATCCATATATTTAAACATTATCTTATTATTAAAGATATGTATCTCTACATCCTTTTCCTCATCTTGAATAATCTTGTCTAATTCATTGATATTCTTTCCTGGTATAACGATATCAACTGTATCATTATATGGTTCTTCTAACATTATTGTCTTTTTAGCTAATCTATAGGAATCAGTTGCAACACACTCTAATACATTGCCATTTACTTTAACATTTATACCAGTTAATAAAGGTCTTGATTCTTGAGTTGAGATGGCAAAGATGGTTTGCTTTATCATTTTCTTTAAATCTCCTGCTTTTAAAGTAACATGCGTCTCATTATATTCTAAATCTATTTGTGGATAATCTAAACTATTTAAACAATTAAGGTTATATTGACTTGAATCAGTATAGATAACAATTTTTAAATTATCTACAACTTCAAAATTAATAATATCACTTGGCATCTTCTTTATAATATCTAGTATATACTTACTTTGAATAATTATTGTTCCTTCATTTTCTATCTTTTCGATTTTCTCACTAGGAATAAATGCCTTGATCGTTAAATCTGAATCACTAGCAGTTAAATAAAGTCCTGTATTATTCAATTCAAATTTAATACCATTTAATATGGGAATTATATTTCTAGGTGAAATTGCTTTACTTACATTTGTTAATTGTTCTAATATTATATTCTTTTTAATTGAAAATTTCATTTAAAATCCTTCTTTCTTTTTTATTATTTATTAAGTTATTGTTATTATTGGCGTTGATATTGTTGAAAAGTGTCGTTTTATCAATAAAATGGGCTTTTTTTAGCCAATCTTTTTAAGATATCTTGTTAATAAATGTCGAATAATTAACATTAGTTATTTATTTTGGCTTTTATTTCAATTATTTGACTTTTCAAATTATCATTATTTTTCATTTCATCTTCTATCTTATCGCAAGCATGTATTACAGTTGCGTGGTTCCGGTTAAATTCCAACCCTATTCTTTCTATTGTCTCCTCTGTTGTCATCTTACAGATATACATAGCTATCTGTCTAGCATTATTAATATCCGCTGTTCTTTTCTTACTTTTAAGATTTTCTACTGTCAGATTGAAGTACTCTGCTACAGCTTTCTGCACTTTGGCAACACTATTGGTAATATAAAGCGATGATCCAAAGTAATCTTTAAGATTCTCTTGAGCAAATTCTAAATTAATCTCTTTAGGCAGATACATCGATGTTAATATTAATAATCTATTCACTATACCCTCTAGATGACGGACATCATTCTCACAGTTATTAGCAATATAATCTAAAACTTCTGGTTTTATCAAAGTGCTAACCTCCGTGCCTAACATCTTATTTTTTAATATATTAACTTTTAATTCATAATCGGGAGGCATAATATTTGCCTGTAATCCCCATGCAAATCTTGTTTTTAAACGATCTTCCAAATATTTCATATCATCTGGTGAACTATCGGAGCTTATTACTATTTGTTTTCCCTTATCATGAAGGCTATTAAAGGTATTAAAGAACTCTATCTGCGATTGACTTGCCGTTCTAAACAACTGAATATCATCGATTATTAAAACATCTATATTTCTATATTTATCTTTAAAATGCTGAATTAAATCAAGATTATCTTCCCCTTTTCTATTAATTTGGGTAAAATCATTGATAAATTCTTCACTCCGTACATATAAAACGGATTTATTAGATGTTTCTTTTATAAAATTTCCAATCGCATGCATTAAATGCGTCTTTCCCAATCCCGATTTACCATATATAAATAAAGGATTATATAACTTGCCCGGTTGTTCTGCAACACTGAGTGCCACTGTTTGAGCAAATCTATTTGAATCACCTACTATGAAATTTTCAAAAGTATATTTTTGATTGAGATTACTTACTGTATCTTTAAATTTCGGTAATTCGTTATTATCCACCAGATCTAATTCTTCTGGCTGTGTATCTTTCTCTTTTTTTAAATCTTCTTCTGTGACTAGTTCAAAAGTATAATTACCATTTGTTACAGTTTCTAAAACTTCTTCAATTAAATCTGTATAATAATCCTTTATATAATTTTTTTTATATTGATTGCCAATTTCTATAACTATATTATTATCTGATATACTAACAAGTTTAGAATCTTTAAACCAAGTATTAAATGAAATACCGTTTAATTTGCTGCTCAAAACATCAAGAAAATTATCCCATAACTCTTCGTTTTTCATTCAACCACCCGTCCCTAATTTCTAACTAATTAAATTGTAAATCACTTTTGGCGAAAAATAAAGACAATTATTCAAAATAACGACTTATCAACCTGTTATCAACAATGTTGTAAACAATTTATCTCCTATAATATCGCATAAATCGACACTTTTCAACACTTTCAACAAATTTGTTTTAAAAGTTATTAATTTTTTGTAACAAGTTATTAACAAACTATGTTGAAAACGTTAAAAAGTATCATAACCTACGGAATTACGTGTCTAAAAGCCTCTAGTTATTGACAAAGATTTTATATGTCATTAAATACAGTCAATTTATAGTAAATTTACAAATAGCTATTCAATTACCAACATATATATAATAAGGATAATCCTACATATCTAAAATAATGATTTAGTAAAAAAATAAAATAATTACGAAAATTTATTGACTTAGGTATTAATTTATTATACAATAACTTTGCTTTAAGAGATGCGGAGGTGTAGAAATATGAAAAGAACTTTTCAACCAAATAATCGTAAGAAAGCTAAAAAACATGGTTTCTTTGCACGTAAAAATACTAAAATATTAAAAACAAGAAGAGCAAAAGGACGTAAGATACTTAGCAGATAATTAAAGCCACATTCGTGGCTTTTTATTCTATTGGGAGGAATACTAGTGAAAAAGTATGAAATTATAAAAGATAAAAGAGAATTTGATGAAATTATTCACAATGCTCCATACTTAAAAAACCGTTATTATGTTATATACAATAAGGAAAGATCTCCTAAATTTCCTCGATTTGGTTTAGCTGTTGGGAAAAAAATTGGAAATGCTGTAACTCGCAATAGAGTAAAACGCCAGATGCGTGCAATTATTGATAATAACAAAAATCTATTTCAAAATACTAAAGATTATATTATAATAATAAAGAAGAACTTTTTAGATTTATCTTTTTCCGAAATGGAAATAGAATTAAAAAGATTATTAGAAAAATAGGTGAATCAATGAAAAAGAAAATATTAATAGTTGTAGCTATCATTTTAGTTACACTAACGGGCTGTACTAAAACACTTACAGATGATAAAAACAAAAGGGTGGTTTATGAAAAGACTGGTCAAAATTTAACATCTAATATTTTATGCCGTCCAGAAAATGAAGAATTATTAGATATTTATAAGAAAAATGAAAAACAGATGGAACTAAAATTAGATGATCTTCCAAAATGTGAAAATATGAAAGTCTATGAAAAAAAATCTTATAATGGTCTATGGGTAGGACTTTTCGTTAGACCATTAGCTTGGTTAATTATCAACGTTGGTAAATTAGTTGGTAACTATGGTATTTCCGTAATGTTAATTGGTTTAGCAATACGCTTAATATTGATGCCAATGTCAGCTAAAACAGCCAAACAGCAGGGAAATATGAAAAAAGCTCAACCAGAGATTGAAAGACTTGAAAAAAAATATGCCAACAAAACAGATCAAGAATCTATGATGCGTAAGAGTCAAGAAACTTTAGCAATTTATCAAAAATATAATATAAACCCAATAAGTAGTTGTTTAGTATCATTTATTCAACTTCCATTATTCTTTGCCTTCTTAGAGGCCATCAATAGGGTACCTGCAATATTTGAAAATTACTTTTGGAAGTTCCAATTGGGAACAACTCCTTTAGTAGGCATCCAAAATGGAAATTACTACTATATCATATTATTAGTACTAATCATTTTATTTACTTTATTATCGTTTAAACAGAGTATGGGTTCCATGAGTGGAAATCCGGAACAGGTAAAAACAACTAAATATATGTTAATATTCATGACAGTATTTATCGGAATTGCCTCATTCCAGTTGCCATCGGCCATCGCCCTTTATTGGGTAATAGTAAATGCATTCACGGTAATTCAAATGTTAGTTCTAAAAAGAAAGTAGGTTAGTTTTATGAAAATTGAAGTTTTTGAAGGAAAAGAAGAACAAGAAATATTAAAAAGAGCACTTGATGAATTAAATGTTAGTGAAGAAGATACACTTCACTTCGTAACTAAAGAAAAAGTAGGATTACTAAAAAAGGAAGTAGTAAGTGTTCATATTGTTAAATTAGATGATGTTGCATTATTTATTAAAGATTATTTAAATGAAATTGTAACAGACATGGGTTTGGAGGTTTCTTTTGAAACTAAAATTCGTGAAAAACAGATAACCGTTAAAATGTATTCCAATAATAATAAAATCTTAATTGGTAAAAATGGACAAACCTTACAAGCATTGACAACAATAGTTAAACAGAGAATATATAACGAAATAGGGCAATATCCATATTTAATATTAGATGTCGAAAATTATAAAGAAAAACAAGTCAAATACCTAGAGAGACTTGCTAAAAATGTAGCTCGCGAAGTTGCTAATACAAAAGTAGAGGTAGAATTAGAGAATATGAACTCTTATGAAAGAAGAATTATTCACAATATTTTATCTGATAATACTAAGGTTTATACTGTATCTACTGGAGAAGAACCAAATAGACATGTAGTTGTAAAACCAAAAGAGGATTAATTCCTCTTTTTATTATATAAGAGTTATAATTAGATAGGAGGTATACATATGAATGAAAATATATGTGCCATATCAACAGCATTGGGAGTAGGAGCTATATCTATCGTTCGCTCTTCAGGTCCTGATGTAATCAAAATAGTAAAAAAAATATTTCAGGGAGACGATTTAGAAAAAGTTAATACACATACCATCAACTATGGTTTTATCGTCGATGGCGAAGAAAAAATAGATGAAGTACTCGTGTCCGTTATGCGTGCTCCCAATACATTTACTAGGGAAGATGTCGTAGAGATTAACTGTCATGGTGGGATAACTACTACAAATAAAGTTTTAGAATTGTTAATTATAAATGGCTGTCGATTAGCTGAACCAGGAGAATTCAGCAAAAAGGCCTTCCTAAATGGTAGAATTGATTTAGTTGAGGCCGAGGGAATAAATGATTTAATATTAAGTGAATCTGAAGAAGCTCGTAAATATGCCATAAATCGCGTAGCTGGAAATCTGTCGCGAATAATAATTGATCAACGCAATATTCTTCTTGGAATAAGTGCCGAATTAGAAGTGAATTTTGACTTTCCTGAAGAGATGGATAATCCCGAAGTAACTCATACCAAACTTCATACAGAACTAAAAAAGATTGAAGAAAACTTAAAAGATCTACTAAGCCACAGTCAAGATGGTCAAATAATAAAAAATGGAATAGATGTTGCCATTGTTGGTAAACCCAACGTTGGAAAGAGCAGTATTTTAAATCATCTATTAGATCAAGACAAAGCAATAGTTACGGATATTGCGGGGACAACTAGAGATATCGTTGAGGGCAGTATAACTCTAAGTGGTATAAAAATAAACCTGATAGATACGGCAGGAATTCGCGATACGGAAGATATTGTCGAAAAAATAGGTGTCGACAAGAGCAAAGAGATATTAAGCCAAGCCGATCTTGCTATATATGTTTTAAATAATAATGAAAAAATTGATGCCGAAGAAATATCGTTCTTACAAAAATTAGATAATGTTAAAAAAATACTATTTATTAACAAAGATGATTTGGAAAGTAAAATAGATACGTCAAATTTAGAAATATCGGACATTGTCTATGGAAATACTATTGATGAAAAAGGCTTAGATAACTTAAAAAATAAAATAATTGAAATGTTTAATTTAAATGAGATAAAGAGTAAAAATTATAACTTCTTAAGTAATGCCCGCCAAATAGCATTAGTTCGCAACTCTTTAGAATCAATTGAAAATGCCATTAAAAGTGTAGAGGAAGAAATGCCTTTAGAGATGATTTCCGTTGATATCAAGAAAGCTTATGATGATTTGGGTGAAATAATCGGAGCAACTTATAAAGATGAATTATTAGATGAGTTATTCTCAAAATTCTGTTTAGGTAAGTAATATGTTAGAAATATTTAAAGATAAAAATTATGAAGCAATTAATTTTTCACCTTTTATTGATTATCTTAATATCGTTGAAGAATCCGGATATAATATAATGTCTCACATATCGGAAAAAGATTCTGATAAGATAGTTTTAACTTATGATAATGAAAAAATTGAAATATTAGGTTTAAAGACCCGTGAATATGAATGGATTAGTATTTATAAATTTAATGTCAATAATGAAAAATATGAACAAATAGAATTTATGATTTATCTTTCATTGTCTAATTCTTTAGAAAAACACAATAGAATAATAAAGTACTCAGCTCATTTAGAAGATGAATTGTATTCTCGTTTAGTATGGTCAAGTTTCTATTATAAGGATAATGAATATCTCAAAGGAAAAAGGGAATTGAGAAAAATAACTGTTGAAGATTTATCAAAAATATTTTATAGTAAGACAATGAATTTATCTGAATTAGTAACATTAGCTGATTCAAAAATATTTGAATTTTATGAAATAAAAACTCTAATTGGAGAAGAAGTAAAAGAATTATTATTAGAGTATTAAAGGATGTGGATATATGAAATATGATATTATCGTAGTAGGTGGAGGACACGCCGGGTGTGAAGCCGCAGCCGCAGCTAGCAAACAAGGATTTAAAACAGCCTTGATTACTTCCAATAAGACCAATATTGCCGATATGCCATGCAATCCATCAATTGGTGGAACAGCAAAGGGCATAGTAGTAAGAGAAATAGATGCTTTAGGTGGTTTAATGGGAGTAATTGCCGATAAATCACACCTTCAAATCAAGATGTTAAACTCGGGAAAAGGCCCAGCTGTTAAGTCATTAAGAGCCCAAGGGGATAAAATAACATATCCTAAAAATATGGTTAAGGCTTTAGAAAGCATCAAAACACTCGATATATTAGAAGAGATGGTTGAAGATTTAATAGTAGAAGACAATACTATCAAAGGAGTAGTATGTGACAGTAAGAAGACTTACTTATGTGATATATTAATACTTACAACAGGTACTTATTTAAAAAGTAAAATATTAGTTGGAAGCACTCATAAAGAAGAAGGACCACATGGTGAGACGTCAAGCAAACATCTAAGTGACAAATTAAGAAAACTAGGATTTGAAATACAAAGATTAAAGACAGGAACTCCTCAAAGAATAGATCCAAACACAGTCGATTATTCCAAATTAACTGAAGAATTAGGAGATATGCAACCATGGACTTTTTCATTTGATATAGAACCACAATATGACGTTAATGAACAAAGAAAATGTTACTTAGTTTATACTAATGAAAAAACCCATCAAATAATAAGAGATAATTTAACAAAATCAGCTATGTATGGTGGATATGCGGAAGGTATTGGTCCTAGATACTGTCCTTCTATAGAGGATAAAGTAGTAAGATTTGCCGATAAAGAAAGACACCAATTATTTCTTGAACCAGAAAGTGATTTCTATCCTGATTTATACTTGCAAGGTTTTTCGACATCTATGCCTATAGACGTCCAAGAACAAATGGTTCATAGTTTAGTTGGTTTAGAAGACGCCAAGATCTTAAAATATGCCTATGCCATCGAATATGATGCTATAAATCCTCTCCAACTAATGCCATCTTTAGAAACAAAAGTAATAAAAAATCTCTTTACTGCCGGTCAAATAAATGGTACAAGCGGCTATGAAGAAGCGGCAGGACAAGGTTTAATAGCCGGAATTAACGCCGGATTAAAACTTAAAGGGAAAGATCCATTAATATTAAAGAGAAACGAATCATATATTGGAGTACTTATTGATGATTTAGTAACTAAGGGAACGAAAGAGCCATATCGTTTATTGACATCTCGTGCCGAATATCGTCTTATCTTAAGACATGATAATGCCGATTTAAGACTTCGTCGATACGGTTATGAATGTGGAGTAGTAACGGAAGAACAATACAATAATCTCTTAACTAAAGAAGCCCATATTGAATCGTTAACACAAGAATTAAAGACAATAACAATAAATAACAACAATGTCTCAAAAAATATTTTGTCGTCACTGGAAATAGATTGTTTATCATCGGGAATAAGTGCCTATAATTTATTAAAAAGACCGCAAGTAAAGATGGAACATTTAGTAGAATATCTACAAAGAGATTATACTCCAGAAGTATTGGAAATAGTGGAAATATCCATAAAATATGAGGGATATATTGCCAAAACCATCAGAGAAGTCGAAAAAATGTTAAAGCTTGAGAGTAAGAAGATTCCTAAGGATATAGATTATGATAAAATTCAAAATTTGGCCAGTGAAGCTCGTCAAAAATTAAAGACCGTAAGACCCGCAACAGTCGCCCAAGCTACTAGAATAAGTGGCGTCAATCCAACAGATATATCGATATTGACAGTATATTTAAAAAGGGAATATAGTAAGGATAGTAACAATGAATAAAGAAGAATTTCTAAAACACTTAGATGAATTAAATATAAGTCTTGCTGAAAAACAAGTAAATCAATTAGAGACATATGCCAATTTTCTTTTAAGTTATAATGAACACACCAATCTAACAGCCATCAAAAAAAAAGATGATGTATATTTAAAACACTTTTATGATTCTCTTACTTTAGTTAAATATCTCAATTTAAATGATTATGAATCCCTTGTAGATATTGGTACAGGAGCCGGCTTTCCGGGAGTGGTTTTAAAAATAGTTTATCCACATTTAAAAGTAACCTTAATTGATTCAAATAATAAAAAAATAAAATTTTTAGATGAATTAATCAAACTTTTAGAAGTAAAAAACATCGAAACTATCAACGTAAGAAGCGAAGATTATGCTAGAAACAATAAAGATTCATACGATATAGTAACGGCTCGTGCCGTCACTTCTTTACCTGTTTTAAGTGAATTATGTCTTCCACTAGTAAAAATCGGTGGATACTTTATTCCTTTAAAAGCCGATGCCACTGAAGAGATAAGCCTTGCTAAAAATATTATCAAGGAATTAAATGGAGAAATTGAGAGTATCAATGAATTTTCTCTGCCTATAGAAAATTCTAAGCGCACTATTATAAAAATCAAAAAAGTAGATAAAACACCGGATAAATATCCAAGAACTTATGACAAAATGAAAAAAGCATTGAAAAAAAACATAAAATAAAGTAATATAAAATTAGAATAAAAATAATAAAAAGGGGAATGTTCCATGAAGATGGAAGCACAAATTAGATTAATTAATATTGAAGAAATAATTCCAAACCGCTTTCAACCAAGATTAGAATTCGAAGAAAGTGCTTTGAATGATTTAGCAGCATCAATTAAAGAACATGGAATATTTCAACCACTAGTTGTTAGAAGATTAGCTGGAAAATATGAAATAATTGCCGGAGAAAGACGTTTTAAAGCTGCCAAAATTGCTGGATTAACAGCAGTACCATGTATTATTTCTGATCTTGATGATAATGAATCAGCAGAAGTAGCAATTATTGAAAATACTCATAGAAGAGACTTATCTCCTATTGAAGAGGCAAAATCTTATAAAAAATTATTAGATAGAAGATATGTTACCCAAGATCAATTAGCTCAAAGATTGGGAATTAGTCAATCGACAATCGCCAATAAAATAAGACTATTAAATCTCGATGAAAATGTTCAAGATGCTTTAATGAAGGAAAGAATAAGCGAAAGACATGCTCGAAGCCTTCTAAAAGTAACTGATAAAATGAAACAGGTTGATTTGTTAAATAAAATCATCACTGAAAGATGGACTGTAAAAAGACTTGATGATGAAATAGATATAATAAACGGTTCATATCATAGAGAGAATCAAACAGGTGGAATAAATACCAATAGCAAAATAGATATTGATGTTGAAGATATAATCAATAACTCTATTGATTTTATGGCCGAAAACAATACCCCTATATACTCTTACCAAAACAATAAAAACGAGACAAGAGAGCCCAAAAAGAATTCATTATTTTTCAACAATCTAGAAAATGAAGCTGCCAATATGGATACGACCTTAAGTTTTGGCTTTAATCCCTTTAAGACAGCCAATTTAGACGAAGACGATGATGAAGATATTGAAGTATTCGGTGAGGAAGATTATGATACTGAAGAGAAAACAAAAGAGGAAACAAAACAAGAAAACGTGGTCGAACGCGTTGTTGAAGTAGAACTATCCAAAAATGATGATATCGTTGCTGAAATTAAAAAAATCATTACTAAATCTAAGGCTAACGGACTAGGAATAGAATCCGAAGAGTTTAGCTTTGATAATATGTACCAATTTGTTATTAGAATAGATAAAGAGGATAAGTAAATTATCCTCTTTTTTTGTCATTAACATAAATAGATTGACTGCCATCTAAGAAGTAAAACAATGTGTTTGATTTGGCATTATATTTTCCGGAAATAGGATCCATTGGAACAGCAACTACATCTTCTGGCATTTGATACCAAGTATCTTCCATATCTTTTTCATAAAATTCCATAGTATCAAGCCAAATATCCTTTATAGCTTTCGAATAACTCTTAGGAACACTTTTGTTTAAATCATTACCTGCCCAAACGAGCATTAATCCCTTTTTGTTATAGCCACTTATCCAATAATCATAATCTGTCGTACCACTCTTAAGAGCATACTTGCGGCTTAATTTGCCATTCAAATAAAGAACTGTCGGACTGCTATAATCGACAAAAGAATAGTTATAAGTATTACACATAGTCTCATTTAGAATATATGTAATACTAGGATCTAAGGCCTGATAAACACTATCTTCATGCTGATAAAGTAAATTGCCATTTATATCTTCTACACGATTAATAAAATAAAGTTCCCCTTGACTGCCACCATTTGCCAAAGTGGAATAGGCATTAGCATAATCTAGCATATTAATTTCACTTGCTCCTAAAGCTAAAGATGGATTGGCACTTAAATCCTCCTTTAAACCGGCATCATGTAATACATCAACTAATGTCTGTTCTCCTAAAAACAAATGTGTCTTAACGGCATATATATTGTCCGAATAAGATAGAGCAGCAGCCATGGAAATCTCTTTATTTCCATAATGATTACCATAATTGGTCGGACTATATGTCTTATTCTCCGAAAATACAAAAGTCGTCTCTTCTGATTTAAAAGTTGAAGATACCGTCATTCCACCATTTAACGCTGCATAGTAAAGAAAAGGCTTAATAGTTGAACCAACTTGTCTTTTTGCCTGTGTAACTCGATTATATTGGCTCTTCGTGTAATTTTTGCCACCAGTTAATGCTAAAACCTTAAAAGTTTCAGGATCAACCATAATACTAGCTATTTGGGTGTCATCATCAGTTGTATGATTTTTTATTGATTCTTCCATTTTTGTTTGGGTATCCATATCCAAATTCGTATATATTCTCAAACCACCAGATTTTATCAAACTAGTTGGTATCTTTTTTAATTTATACAATTCCTCAATAACAGCATCCTGATAATACATCAAAGTATCCAAATTATTAACACTTCTTTTTCCATATATATTAACATCTTCAAAACTCAAATTTTTATAAGTCTCTTCATCCAACGCACCGTTATCATATAATGTTCTAGCAACAATATTAAATCGCCTTTCGGAAGCATCTAAATTGGCAACGGGATTATAGTTATTGGGGCTTTTGGGAATCCCTGCAAGGATAATAGCTTCTTCCACGGTAATATCACTGATATTCTTATTAAAATAGTAAAGAGAGGCGTTTTTAACACCATAAATACCATTTCCAAAATATATAGTATTTAAATATCCTTCTAAAATCTCATCTTTTGAATAATGTGTCTCTAATCTGATCGTCAAAAAGGCTTCTTCAATCTTTCTTTCCCACGTCTGATCAAATTCTAAAAATAAATTCTTAACATATTGTTGAGAAATACTCGATGCTCCAGCAGTTATTTTCCCTTTTTTAATGTTAGTAAACAAAACCTTAGCTATCCTTAACAGATCAAATCCTTTATGTTGATAAAAGTGTTGATCCTCCGTTGTAATAATATAATTTACTAACTTATCATCAATATCGTCTAATTTAACCCATTCGGAGTCATTGCTTCCTTCCATAACCAAATTGTCCTTATTATCATATATATAAAGAGAATTAGCACTTTTAATAGAAATGGGTTCCGTAAAATAGGCATAGACATATACCCCTGTTACAAAAACACATCCAACAATCATTAGAAAAAAAGTTAATTTAAATAAAAACTTTAGTATTTTCATACTAACCACCAATATTATATTGCGACAAATCTTTTATTTTATGATAAAATATGCGCAGGTGATACTATGAATACTCTCAATTTTAAACTAATAACGAATAAATTAGAGCAAATTAATGAAACAATATCGTATTTTATCAATAATGATAATATAAATTTTAAAATTGGCAATACTTTATATAGATATAATCTAATAGATGATATCCTTTTTAAAACTGATGATTCATTATCTCTAACAATTGATCCCAATAATAATATAATATATATAAAACTTGTCGAAAATGGACTAGAATTTAATATGCCAATGGAAAATTCAAAAATAATCAAAAACGCTGATGAAATTATTATAAAATATGCTTACATTGGGGACGAATTAATGGAAAATGAAATACATATTAAGCGCTAGGAAATATTACTAATTTTAAATGAGTATTAAAAATACCAAAAATTTTATTGACAACATAATATATTATGATAAAATTAGTATTGTTTTAAGTAGTAATGACATTTTTTCATAACTTAGCATATAATGTTGTGAAAATAATAGGAGGTTATATTCATGAAAGCTATTAAATTAACTGATGAACAACTAGAACAATATTCATACGCAGACGTTGCAAATCTAGTATTAGAGGCCAATGGAAAAAAGATGAAAATTCAAAATCTTTTTGAAGAAGTAATAAAAATAATGAAATTACCAGATAGTTTCTTTGAAAGTAAAATAGGTGATTTCTTTGCTCTTCTATCAACAGATAAGAGATTTATCATGCTAGAAAAGGGATTCTGGGACTTAAGAGTTAATCATACTCACAAAATCGTTATTGAAGACGAAGAAGAGGAAGAAGAATTGGAATTAGAAGAAGAGATTGAAGATATTCCTTCTGAAGATGAAGATGATACAGAAATTAACTTTGACGATGACAAAGTTGATGACGATGATGATGAAGACGATTTAAAGGATTTAGTTATCTTAGATGAATCAGAAGAACAAGATATGATGTAGCTATACTTCTTAGATTAAAAAGAAAAGAGGTATTATTATGATAGAAAGATTAAATATAATAGAAACTAGATATAAGGAATTGGATAGCATGCTAGCTAATCCCGATATTTTAAGTGACTACAATAAAATGAAGAGTTTATCTAAGGAAAAGAGTTCCCTAGAAGAAACTATGAATAAATATAACGAATATAAAAAATTAATAGAAGAAATTGAAGGATTAAAGGAGTTGTCTAAAGACCCTGAAATGGGGGAAATTGCCTCCTTAGAATTGGAAGAAAACAATCAAAAATTAGAGGAACTAACCAAAGAAATAGAAATACTTTTAATTCCTAAAGATGAGAATGATGGAAAAGATATCATCATGGAAATTCGTGGAGCAGCTGGCGGAGATGAGGCCAATATTTTTGCCGGAGACCTTTATCGTATGTACACGCGATATGCTGAAAAACAAGGCTGGAAGACGGAAATAATTAATCAAGTTGAAGGAACTGCTGGAGGTTTTTCGCAAATTGAATTTTCTATTAAGGGCGACAGCGTATATTCAAAATTAAAGTTCGAATCAGGTTCACACCGTGTTCAAAGAGTTCCTGAAACGGAATCACAAGGAAGAATTCAAACATCAACTGCAACAGTAGCAGTAATGCCAGAGGCAGAAGATTTAGATTTTGAACTAGATATGAATGAAATTCGCATAGATATCACTCGCTCAAGCGGATGTGGTGGACAAGGAGTAAATACAACCGATTCCGCAGTTCGCCTAACACATTTACCAACAGGCATAATTGTATACTCACAAACAGAACGAAGCCAAATAAAAAACAAAGAAATTGCCATAAAAATAATGAAAACAAGATTATATGATTTAAAATTGCGTGAAAAAGAGGAAGCTGAAGGCGCAGAAAGACGTAATAAAATAGGTACAGGCGATCGCGCCGAGAAGATAAGAACTTATAATTATCCTCAAAACCGCGTAACCGATCATCGCATAGGTTTTTCTGTTATGAACCTTGATCGTGTCATGGATGGTGATCTAGAAGCCATAATTGAAGCTCTCATAACGGAAGATCAAAGAAGAAAATTAGAAAATGAATAAACCAAGTTGCATAAATAAAAATGATTGGGATTTACTTTGTAAAAAATATAATGAGAAAAAATTAAAAAAAATAGTTCGAAAAGTCAATAAAAATTATCCTGTTCAATATTTGATAGGTAACGTAAATTTCTATGGCTACGAAATAATTGTTAATAAAAAGGTGTTAATTCCTCGATTTGAAACTGAGGAATTAGTGGAAAAAACTCTTGGATACCTCAAAAAATATGATATAACAGAAATATCAGTTTTAGATATTGGAACTGGATCTGGATGCATAAGTATAGCTTTAAAAAAGGAAATGCCTTCACTTTCTATTACTGCATTAGATAAATCATCATCCGCTTTAAGTGTTGCCAATTTAAATTTTAAAAAGCACAAGTTAAATATCAACACCATTCATAAAAATATTTTGAAATATAGTCCCATAAACAAATATAATCTTATTATATCTAACCCCCCATATATAGCCCACGATGAAATAATCGATCCAAAGACTAAATATGAACCAAAGTTGGCTTTATATGCCAAAAACAACGGATTATATTACTATGAAAAAATATTAAAAAAATCCAAAAGCATGTTAGAAGAAAAAAACATCTTGGCATTTGAGATAGGTGAGAAGCAGGGAAAATCTCTAAAAAGCCTTGCCAAAGAGTATTATCCAGAAGCCATAATAACAATTGAAAAGGACTTGTCGTCAAGAGATCGATATTTATTTATAATAAATGTATAAAATAAAAATAATTACCCCATTACTTAATTAGAAAGAGGGTAATTTTTTTATGAAGAAGTTATTAGTAATCGTAGCAATAGCTATGCTAATTATGATAAACAGTAAAAGTGATACAATAATAATTCCGGAAAGTTCAATACGCTATCGCGTTGTCGCCAATTCCAATTCTGCCAAGGATCAACTTGCTAAAAGCAAGATTAGTACATATATGCAAGAATATTTGATAGATCTTACTAAAAATGCCAAATCCAGTGAAGATGCGGAAAATATTCTTTTAAATCAATACGAAAGCATTAATCAAAAATTAGAAAACTATATAGAGTCTAATAAATTAAATACAACATATGAGATTAAAATCGGCCGCAATTACTTCCCCAATAAGACATATAAAGGAGTAGACTATAGTGCGGGTTATTATGACTCAATCGTTATCAATCTCGGCCATAAGCAAGGAACAAATTGGTGGTGTGTCATGTATCCTCCACTATGCTTGCTTGACCAACAAGAAGATTTAAATGATGTCGAATATACAACCTATGTAAGTGAATTATTGAAAAAGTATAATATCTAGAAAAACATCACATTTTGTAAAGGGTTGACATAAAATTATTGACTTAACATAATGTTAATTATATAGTAAAAATGTATAAGGATGATATTATGAAAAAGTTAATAATTGAAGGTGGAAGAGAATTATCTGGAAGTGTTCGCATCGGCGGCGCTAAAAATAGTGCGGTTGCTCTAATTCCGGCAACTATACTCACCAAAGGAAAATGTGTAATAAGAAATGTCCCTGATATCAGTGATGTTAAAATATTATTGGAGATGATGCACGAACTAGGTTCCAAAATAACATATAAAGATGAAATCTTAACAGTAGATAATAAAAATGTTGAAAATGTTGCCATATCTGAGGAATATGCTAGTAAAATACGTGCATCATACTATTTTATGGGTGCGCTATTGGGAAAATTCCACCATGCAGAAATGTCATGCCCTGGAGGATGTGTTATTGGCTCTCGTCCTATCGATTTTCATATTGATGCATTTAAAAGAATGGGAGCACATATTGTTGAAAATGGTGGAAACTATAAAATGGATGCCGCTGAATTGCAAGGAAGAGACATTTTCTTTGATTTTCCTTCAGTGGGAGCAACGATAAATGTCATGTTTGCTGCTGTTTTAGCAAAAGGTAAAACTCGTATAATAAATGCCGCTCGCGAACCCGAAATTGCCAATGTTGCATCGTTTTTAAACTCAATGGGAGCTCGTATCATGGGAGCCGGATCAGGTACTATTGAAATAGATGGCGTAAAAGAATTAGGTAATGGCGAAGTCGATGTTATTCCCGACCGCATTGAAGCTGGAACTTATCTCATAATCGGTGCATTATTGGGAAGAGATTTTAAAATAACTGACATTGTCGAAGAGCACATCTATTCTTTGATATCAAAATTGAAAGATGCTGGCTGTAATTTGAAAGTTGAAGGTGACGTAATCACTATTAATAAAACTAAAAATTTAAAAGCCGTAAATATCAAGACTACCGTTTATCCTGGTTTTCCTACGGATTTAGGTCAACCGATGAGTACCTTTTTAACCCAATGTGAAGGAGAATCCTCCTTTGAAGAGACTATCTATGAAAATAGACTTCGTCATATCCCCCATCTTAACAACATGGGAGCTGACATCAAAGCCTTTGATAAAACCGCTCTAATAAGGGGAAGAACGCCTCTTGTTGGTCGCAAAGTTAAGGCAACAGATCTTCGAGCCGGAGCAAGCATGTTAGTGGCAGGTATGATAGCTGATGGAACGACAATTGTCTATAATATTGAACATCTCCTTAGAGGATATGAAAAAATAGTTGATAAACTAAATAATGTTGGAGCAAATATCCGTTTAATTGACGAATAATCCTTGCTTTTTTCCTCATATATGATATACTAATCAAGTAATGAATTTCTATAGCTTATAAATTAAGTTATGGCGGAAGGAGGATTTAGATGAAAAAGAATATACATCCAAATCAAGTTATGTGTACATTTAAATGTGCTTGTGGAGCAACATTTAAAGCAATGAGCAACAAAGAAGAACAAATGGTTGAAGTTTGCAGCGAATGTCATCCATTCTATACAGGTGCACAAGGAAATCGTAAAAAAACTGGTAATGTTGAAAAATTCAATAAAAAATATAATCTTGATTAATAAAAGATGGTGTCAAAACCATCTTTTTATTTTTACTATATTATTAAGTACTAATATATATGGTATAATATAATTAGTAGGTGATAAGATGAGTAAGATAACATACTTAGCTAAGAGAATAACAAAGATGAATTTTGGCAATCTCTTTAAAACTGTAAATGCTGTTCATGAAAAAAACAATAAAAATCGCATATATATCTTTTTTGATATTGTATACTGTGGATTAAAATATCAAGCTGGATATGTTGATTATAATCTCTTTGAAATGTATAAAATGAATCATAAAGAGAGAAGTACAGTTGTAACTCGCGGTATAAATAATCGTTTAACTAAAGAATTTAACGACATGTCCTATGCCTATAAATTTGAAGATAAAGCCCTATTTAATAAGTTATTTGATAAATACCTCAATCGTGAGTGGATTTATTTAAAAGATGCCTCTAAAGAAGATTTTAAGAAATATTTAAAAGGCAAAAAAGAAATAATTGTTAAACCTTTATCACTATCATGTGGTAAAGGAGTAGAAAAGATAAAAGTAAGTGATTATAAAAAGGACGAATTATATGATCACCTAATAAGTACAGATCAAACTCTAGTAGAAGATATAGCCCCTCAACACGAATGTCTAAACAAGATATATCCCTATTCGGTTAACACATTAAGAATTGTAACTTTAAACAAAAAAGTTGTCGTGGCGCTTCTCCGAATTGGAAATCATGGCAATGTTGTTGATAATTTCAATCATGGGGGAATGGTAACGACAATTGATATAGAAACCGGAAAAATAAATTTTCCTGCCATTGATAAATCTGGTAATGTCTATGAAATACACCCTATGACCAATACTAAAATAGTTGGAACCAAGATACCTAAATGGGAAAGTGTTAAAAAACTATGTGAAGAAGCATGTGAAATTGTTCCTGAATTGGGATATGTGGGATGGGACGTATGTCTCGGTCCCGATAAACCATGTTTGATTGAGGGCAATGATTTCCCTGGACACGATCTATACCAATTACCTGTCCATCGCAACGACAACTATGGCTTACTACCAATTTTTGAAAGAGCATTGAAAGAAGGAAAGAAAAAATGAAAATAGGAATAGCAACTGATCACCGCGGAGCAGAAATAAAAAAGGAAGTAATAAAAGTATTAAAGGAAAAGGGGTATGAAATACACGACTACAGTCCAGTAAATACCCCAACAGATGATTATATAGACTTTGCCATCGCTACATGCAAGGCATATTTAAATAAAGAAGTCGACTTTGGCATTCTTTTATGCCGTACAGGAATAGGTATGTCTATTGCCGCCAATAAGATAAAGGGCATAAGATGTGCCAAAGTTGCCACTAAAGAAGAAGCTGAATTAACTCGTTTCGATAATAATTCTAATGTAATTGCTCTAAACTATAATTACCCATTAGAGCAACTATGCGACCTTATTATTACTTTTGTTGAATCTCCATTCTCTAATGAAGAAAGACACATCAGAAGAGTGGAAAAACTAGCTAAATTGGAGCAAACAGATGTCATCTAAGATAGTATTATACGGCTTAACTTTATTAGTTGGAGCCTTCATTGTTCCCGGCTTAAATTTAAATAATCTCTTTAAAAAAAATCATATTTGGGAAGCTCGTTTCTTAAATGTAACTTTAGTAATTGCTATTAGTTATATTTTAACGAATTTTCTATATGATATAGTAATGATACTTTTATCATCATTTTAGGAGATAATATGAAAAGAAAACTATATTTATTAGTAGTACCAATATTAGGATTAAATCTATATTGGTTTTTTTCATTCTATAATGCTTCATTCAAAAAAGCGTCCGATGACAAGCAAATAACTATTATAGACGAAGAAAAAGAAAAAACAACTATAGACATTGAAGACTACATAGTTGGCGTTGTAGCATGTGAAATGCCCGCCTTATATGAAGAAGAGGCTCTAAAGGCACAAGCCATTGCTTCAAGAACATATGCCTATTATATATTAAGCAAAAACCAAGACACAGTCTTAACAGATACTACTGATCAATGTTATATTGATACAGCAGCCATGAGAGAAAAATGGGGAAATAAATTTGATGAATATTATAATAAGATAGAAAAAATTGTAAAATCAACTAAAAAGATCGTAATGCTAAAAAATAATAACTTGTTTAAATCTTTCTACTTTTCAACATCTAATGGCAATACTTTAGATAGTGTAGCTGTCTTCAAAGAGGGAAACATCAAATCTGTTTCTTCCAATTGGGATAAAGAAAGTAAGGATTATAAGGAGAAAACAATTATAACCAAGGAAAAAATGCAGCATATACTGGGGAATTTTCAAAATATCACCATAATTAAAAGAGATAAAACTCATCATATTCTAGAAATCAAGGTCGATAACAAGAGTTATACGGGAATTGAGTTTCGCAAACTGCTTAATTTACGAAGTACTGATTTTGATATCTTAAAAAAAGAAGATAGTTATGAATTTACGACATACGGATATGGTCATGGAGTAGGAATGAGTCAATATGGGGCCAATTATTTAGCTAAATCAGGTAAAACCAGTCAAGAGATTCTAAAATATTACTATAATGATATAACTTTTGTAACTTATTAGTATAATTTCTTTTTAAATGTAAACACTTTTAATTAGAAAGGTGATTATATGAAAAAGAAATTATATCTAAAAACTTGGGTATTAACTACAGGAATAGTAGCAATTATTATTGGTGTTATAACTATTACATCAATAGTTTCCGAAAATATCTTTTCCAATATGGGGGTAGATAACAATTCTTATGTATTAAGAGGATTAGTTAACTCTTATACGCCAGTTAACACGGAAATAGATAAAACTTCTATGCGTCCATTTACCGATGAATCAGTTACAATAAATACTAACTATTATGATTCAAAAAAATCCAAAGAGGAACAAGAAAAGTCATTAATTCTATATGAGAAGACCTATATGCCAAACACTGGTATTCTTTATAGCAATGATAAGCCATTCGATGTTGTAGCAATCTATGAAGGCGAAATTATCAGCATCACGGAAGATGATGTCTTTGGTAATATTGTAGAAATAAAGCATACCAATAACATGACTTCAAAATACTCTAGCATAGATAATATTGAAGTAAGCGTAGGTGAAACAGTAAATAAGGGCGAAGTAATTGGAACAAGCGGAAAAAATAAAGTAGTAAGTGTAAGTGAAAACATGTTATTATTTGAACTACTATATAATGGTACAAATGTTAATCCTGAGGAATACTATGACCGCAATTTAGATGAAATGAGATAGTATTATAAAATCTATATATGTAAAATTAACTGATAAATATATCTATATATATTCTAAAAGTGTTAAAAGATATGATAGTTATTATATCAAAAATGGTAAAGTAGATAATGTTAATAAATTAATTATCTATTTAAAAAACATCTTAAATAACAACTTTATCAAGAATAAATACATATTCGTCTTAGATACCTTGTTATGTAACAGTGATATATTTGTCTATAAATATGTATTTGATAGAATAGGCGTAATAGACTATAAAATTATTAATGACCTAGATCTTGCCTCCTCTTTAGTGAATATAGACAATATCGTCATATTTAATTGGACTAGCTCAATTAATTATGCCTATTTAAATAATGAGCAAATCGTAGTAAATCCCTATAATACAAATATTATAAATAGTTTAAATAAAAAATATATATTACTCATAGGAGATGCTCCAATATCTAAAAATATTAAAATACCCATATATGAGTATGAATATCATGATGATGTCATATTTAACGTATTAAAAAAAGAAAGTTAGCTAAACTTTTGAAGTTGTAATATAAAAGTGTACACAAAAAAAGTGTATGCTTTTATTTTTGATATAATTAAATAAAGGAGATGATAATTATGCCAAGTGGAAGACCAAGTGGTGGAAAAAATAAAAGTTGGACAAAAGAAGAAAAAGAAGAAGTAGTTTTATATCATTTAAATAATGGCATAGGTATGGATAAATGTGCCAAACATTTTGGAATATCAAAAGGACAAGTGTTTAAATGGGTAACAGATTATAGAAAAAATGGAATTGAAGGACTAGTTAATAAAAAGAAACCAGGTAATCCTCTCTCTAAATATTCAAATAAAAAAAATCTTACAAGAGAAGAACAACTTGAATATGATAATATGAAATTAAGAATTGAGAATGAAATGTTAAAAAAAGGAT
>CAJTKV010000002.1:20454-81164 GCA_910577075.1 uncultured Bacilli bacterium | reverse complement strand
TGGTTGGGTATCGAAAGTAGTAGGATTTATTGGCTGTGCAAACACATTGGTTGTTTGAAGATTTGATACAGTACCAATATTATATTGATCTTGTAAAATTTGATCAAAACTTGGAGGCAACTTGGCATTAGTTATTCTAACATTTCTTTGAGTTCCAGTTATGGCTTCTGTCGCAATTCTACTAGCTTCAGTAACAGTTTTACCAGTAGTAATAGCTGAACTTGCTGTATGTACAACTTCAGTACCCACTTTAGCCACTTCTTCTGCTGAAAAGTTTGTAGAAGAAGTATCTGATTTATTAGTAGATGTTGATGCTCCAGTTGTTATATTAGTATTTGCAGTTTCTGGACTAGCTATATTGGACGATGAATATGATGTTTCATTTGCAGATGTATTTGAAGAATAAGAGATAGTGTTAGAATTCTCTCCAGTTTGCTCAATACTAGATGTCTGCTCTTTATTTGGAACTACTATTTCTTGTCCAACGTAAATCTTGTTTGGATCAGTTATATTGTTTGCACTAACTAGTTCTTCAACAGTTGTTCCATTTTCCTTGGCTATTGCAGATAAGGTATCTCCACCTTTAACTGTATAACTTGTAGGTTCAGAAGAAACAGAGGTTGTTGAAGTACTCGTTGATGCAGAAGTTACAGTATCATTAGTTATTCCCAATGTTCTATTGGATACATATCCTTCATCATTCATTAATTCTGTAATTAACTCTAAATCTTCAGCATATTGCAAGTCTTTTTCCATAGCATCCATAACGGTTGACTCCATACCTCGTACAAGACGCTCATTGGCTCTTTTTAAAGAAGAAATATTGCTGTTTAAATTATTACTTAATGTTCCCAATTGTCCTAGTATGTCATTGAATGAGTCATAATTATCTTTTATACTTTTAAGATTATCTATCGCCAGTTTTGCGGATTCGTCAACTTTTTTAATGAGATTATAATAATCAGATAATTTGTCAATTATTCCACCATCAGTACTATTATCATATAAAAAATTATCAAATGTTTTTGCTTCTTTAATTGAAGATGCTTCAGCATCATCCCAATTTCCTACTAAATCCATAAAATCCTCCTATTTATATCTATTTCCAGATGATGTAATCATATTGCTACTGTAACCTGTACTGCCATTTGATCTAAATGAATAATAATTATTATTTCTAACCCCATTTAAAGCATCATTAACAGCTTCTTGAACAACAGGATTAACTCCGCTTCCCATGTATTTTTGATATCTATTGTTTTCATATACAACAAATTGACTTGGAGCCGTAGCTTGTTTGACAGGGCTATTTCCGCACCATGACCACTGAGGGCTTTCTGTTCTGTTTAATATAACTGAAGCTACAGCTAATGCATCATCATAACTTCCGTCACATTCTGCACATATAATTGCTGTTAACAATTCTTTGTCTTTGGAACTCATATTTGTGTAAGTTTGATTGCCTGTTGTAACAACAAATCCTCTATTTTCGTTATTATTATATTTACTAGTATCAATATTGCCATTTGATGTTGAGTTATCCATTTTGAAAGCATTCACATCTTCACTTTGCATTATTTGTTCTTCTACACTTGGTGATTCTGCTGTTGAAGTTTGTGATGGAGTTTCACTTCCATTTGGTATTATCAATTGCTGTCCTACTCCTATTTTGTTTATATCTTTTAATCCATTTGCTGCTGCTATTGCGGCTACTGTCGTTCCATGAGCTGCTGCTATTTTGCTTAAGGTGTCTCCGCTTGATACTGTGTATGTTGATTGACTTGATCCTTCTACCGGTTGCTCAACTTGAGGTGCTGGATCTGAACTTGCATTTTGTGCACTTATATCTACTGTTGGATTTATTCCTTCTTCACTCATTAGTTGATTTAATATTCCCAAGTCTTCCGCAAATGCAGCATCTTTTTTCATTGCTTCGGCTACTGCTAATTCTAGATTTTTTATGATATTTTCATTACAATTCTTTATTGCCTGAATATTATTAGTTAAATTTCCACATATACTATCTAAAGTTGGTAAAACTTCTCCAAATTCTGTATATAATTCTTTCAATCTATTTATATTTGCTATGACCGTATTTCCCGTATTTTCTATCTTCTTTATCGTTTGAAAAAAAGTTGACATACTTTCCAAAATTCCGCCTGCTGTTGAATTATCGTATACAAACGTTGGATAATCTCCCTTGGCTTGCTTTTGCATACTTGCTTCTGTTTCATCCCAAGTTCCTATTAATTCTCCTTTTAAGTCCATTTGGTACCTCCTATAAAAAAACTAATTCAAAATCGAATTAGTTCTTTTCCTAATGTGTAAACATAAATTTTAACTTTCAAATGTAAAATCCAATCTTGAATCAAAATCTTCATCTATGATGTCTTGCTCATCTGAAATATCAAACTTAAAGTTAACTGGATCTTTCTTTAATTCAATTTTCTTCCCTGTATTTTTTTCAGCGTGTTCTTTTTCTAATTCTATTACACGTCCTGTTTTTGTAGTTATTGACACAGGATTTTCGTTTAGTATTATTTTATTTCCCGTTTTATAAGTTAAAGGATCACTATCTAGTTCTACTTTTTTTCCTGTTGCAGTTTTGTATGAAATTGGTTCTTCATTTAATTCAATTCTCTTACCTGTTGCAAATATTAGAATTTTTTTAGGATCATTATCCATTTCTACTCTTCTACCTGTACTGAAACTTTTTTTATCAGGATCTCTATCTAGTTCTATTCTTTTTCCTGTTTTGCTTTTTTCTAAGAAAGGATCTTCTGATAATTCAACCCTTTTACCTGTTTTAAACAATTCGCTAACAGTTTCTTCAAGATATCCCTCTTTGGTTACTTTTTGATCTAAACAGGAATTTTGATGAATAAAGGTTACCTTATCATTTATTTCATCTCTAAATCTTATCCCTGATTCCAATAATACACGATAGTATAAGGAAGTTATTTTAATTTTATCTTTTTCATTTTCTTTTGCTCTTTTTAATGCTTCTTCTTCTAACTTTCTTATTTTTTTGATTGCATCTTCAATGATTAATTTTATTCCGCTATCCATACTTTTCCCTCTATTCTTTTCTAATTCAATTTTATTGAATTTCCCCTTGTTCATCTGCTTCTTTATCTCTTAAAGCATTATAATAAACACTGCTATTTATAGTTCTTATGTTTGCTGCTACACCCCATGCACCAACAGAACTTCCAGAATTTGCATATCCAATATTTTTAAAAATTGTATCATACGCGCTATAAATGCCAGATGCTCCCTCTCCGTGAAATAATTCTTGGCATTGTTCTGTAATGAGTCTAAGATTCTTTAAGTCCTCTTGTAGTTGAGCTAAACTATTATCAATGGGACCTCCAGCTTTGCAAAATTCAATTACTTCATCATAATTATAACTTTTCGACATAAATACTCTCCTTTTAGATTAAAGAATTTAATCTTTCTATGCTTTCATCAATATTTTTTATACCTTCATTTAAAGATTCATTTAGCATAATACTTGCTCTTTTCATATCTTTAGTTTCTGTGTCTAAAAAATTGTTAATATCCCTAATTATTGAATTAAGTAAATATTTTTCATCTCCATCATATTTACTTCTAAGATTCCGCAAATTTTCTAATATTTTTTCCATATCGTAGGAAATATTATTAATCGCCTTATTTAAATCAATTAGACTAGAGGAAGCTCTAGAATTTGCATTATCTAAGTTGTACCTACTATGTTTGATGGCGGATTTTATCATTCTGGATTCGTTATCATTCCAAAAGCCTATTAATTCACTCATAGACACCATTCCTCTATTGTATTAATTATATCATATTTTTTATTTTTTCAAATAAAAAGTGTAAATAGGCATTAAACATTTTACAATGTTATCTAAATCAATTAAAAAATTAGTTATAATACTATTAGGTGATAGTATGAAATATAGAAAGATATCAACTATAACTTATAACGAGAAAAAATTTTTTGTATTTTTAGATGATCAACATAAATATGCATTCTTAGAAACAAGGGATAATAAGCTTTACTACCCAGATTTAAAAGATGTATTAAACTTGGCAATGATTTTTAATTACGAGGAAAAAAACATTTTTAAATTTAAAAGGGATAAAAAAAAGAAAAGAAAATATAAATTTAGGGCAGGAGTTCTAGTTGCTGGAACTATTTTAATGCTTTCTCCTAAATTTATATCAAATTTATGCAGTACATATAATATAGAGCCCAATACATTAGTTAATATGTTTTCTGTTGAAAACGAAGAGGAAGTCAAACAGGAAAATACAAGTACAGATGAAGACATAAATCAAGAAAAGAATACTAATGTTGAAGACCTATTGCAAGATTTAGAAGAACCTAGCTATGAAATTGAGTACAGATATGACGACCGTACAATAAGAAGCAATTACTTTTACGAAGATAAAGAAAATAACGAGATAATTATTTATAACAACATTGCTCTAGATAAATACTTTGGTTATAAGGATGTTTCATTAGAGCAAATCATTGCTGCAATCAATAATAATGATAAAATAGACGATAAATATAAACCTTCTATAATTGATTTTGTATATACAATGGATGATTATTACACCAATATTGATTGGAGGGTATTCTACGAAAATATAAAAGATATGCAAATTAAAGTTTCTACTCATGGGACATTAGATGATGAAACTCTAGCAGTATATTCCGCAGAGTACAATACAATGCTTGTTAAAGATAATCTAGATTTATCCGAAGGAACCTTAGATTCTTTAATATTTAGACATGAACTTGGACACGGATGTACTGAAGGAAAATTTCAAAAAAGTGGTAACACCATAGTGTGCCAGTTTGCCAATAACGTGTTTGGTAAATACACAGAAGAGGCAATGACAGTTGTTTTTACTACAAGGCCTTTTTTAGACAGATATAGCGATGAATTAAAAGAAAATATGGGATATCCAAGAACAGCTAATATTTATACGGCTATTACTTCTTGCTTAGATAATTATGAACCAAGCGAAATGACTTGTGCAAACATTGACTTTTTTATTGATGCTATTGATGCAAAAACTAGCTATGACGCTGTTGAAATGGTAACACTTATTGAGTTATGTTCAACGGAATTTTATACTGGTCAAATTAGTGTCTCTATGGAAGATAAAAACACTTTATCTAGTTTTATTGGAGATTTATGGATTAGTAATCATTTATCTTCCGAATCTACTTTGAGCGAAGCCAATGCTTCAAAAAATGAATTACTGGATGTCATTAATAGAGGATTTTCTGGACAAAATATGATTCAAAATAATATATTGAATTCAAAATTTAATGATTATATTGATGTTAACAATTTAGAAGCAAATATTAGTAACACGTTATAGTCTCTTTAGAGAGACTTTTTTATTTGAATAAATTAACTTTTAGAAAAAGAATACACTTTTTAAGTTTTTTTACAAAAAAAAATTCTTCAAAAAGAAGAATTTTTATCTTAACGTCATAGCGTTTCCGCCGTTTTCATCTGTTTCTTTATCAGCATAAGCCATTGTATAAAGAATATTTCCAGCAGCTGCTAAGGAGTTAACCGGTTTCCATGATCCATTTCCTGATATATCAATTCCATCAGCAGCATTAGACTTTCCTATATTATTGTATATAGCACTATATGCACTTTTTAAACCGCCTGCTGCAGTTCCATGATATAAATCCTCGCAAGCCTCAACAGCTAATCGAAGATTCTTTAAGTCCTCTTGCAATGTACTTAAAGCATTGTTATATTCATTTTGAATAAACTCCATTACTTGATTATAATCATAGTTAGATTGTTGTGTAGCTGACATACTATTTTCCTTTCTTTATTTTTAAAATTTCATAAAATTATGCAACTCTTCCTGTTGCTGCACTTGACTCAAATTCTTGAGAAAGATCGCTATTTTGAATCAAATCATTAAGCATTGCTAAATCCTCTGAAAAACTTGCGTCTTTTTCCATCAATTTTGTTACGGAGTCAACCATTTTTTGATTTAACTGTGTACAATAATTAGTTATGTTTTCCTTAAAATGATCAAGGTTTGAACAATATTTGTTTAATTGATCCTCTACTGGACAAATATCGTACATATTGATGATTTTTTGAACATTAGTTTTCATTGTTGAAATATCCGTTTCAAATTTGCCAATATTGTCGTAAACTCTGTCTAGGGCATCTATGATTCCTCCGTTTGTACTATTGTCGTATAAGAATTTATCCCAATCCCTAGGCTTTTTTTCCATTGTACATTCTGCTTCATCTAATGTAACAACGTGTTGTAGTTGTAATTGTGCCATATTTTCTTTATCTCCTCTCTTATATTATGAATATAACATAACCTTCGATTATTCTTCAATACTTTTGTATATTGTATATGTAAACTTTATGTATTTATTTGTCAATAAAATACTAAACTGCATCCGTTTTTTATATCAGTTTCAGCAATTAATTTGTTTTTATCATAAACTGTACCCGTTTTTTTGTTAACTAGAATGCTATTGGGTTTTATTTTGTATGTTGCATCAAGATTGTCTATTATGTACTTATCTAACATCGAGCAAGTATAACCGACTGTTTTATTAATGGGAAGTGTTACATCTATTGTTGTTTCAAAGGAGGGAAATGTTATTTCACACATTACTTTATATTTCATTCTTCTTCCTCCTCTTCTGCTTCTGTATATTGTAACACTTGAGATAAGTACCCTTTTCCGTTTTCTACTATGTAACCCATGTTGTCTGATAAAGAATCTCGTGTTTTGATGTCCCTAGAATTAATTTCTACAAACATTTGACCGTCATAAGTATTTGAGATAAATACACCATTGCTATCAAGACAAATTTTTTGGAATGGCTTATCTCTTCCAATGTCTTTATAATTTGATAAAATATCTAATACAAGAAAATCAAATAATTGTAGTTCTCTTGATGTATCTACTATTTTTTCTAATTCACCATACAGTTCTCTTCCAAGTTGTTTGCTTAGCAAAGATGCCCCGTGAAAAACAATCAATGATCTTCTTGGTGCTTTGTATTCTCCTTTATTCTCTAAACTATTATATTTTTCTAATTCACCTTTTATATAAATATTTAAGTTATTAAAGGTATTAACAATTTCTTCACTATTTACATATTTAATATTGGAATATCTTTCACTTTTGAACAAGTCTTCAGTGTCAAAAAGATATACTCGTGCATTATCATTTGCTATTTTTTCTAATTCGCCATATAAAACTTTTGAATACTCAGTTAAAGAGGATTTTTTAGGAGCAATAATAAGGGTTCCAAAGTTCTTTTGTAAATTCATGAAATAAGGTTCAATTGTTTCTATTCGATAACCAACACAAATTTTACTTAACGATAATCCATTAATGTTAATCTTAGAAAGATTAATAGTTTTTGGAATCATAGGGATAGGTCTAACTTTTACTTTATACGCATCTGTTAGCTTTTGGCATATTGACTTAACTACTTGTTGTAACTTGTCTTCTTGGAAAATTGATGCAGATTGAAATTCAAATATTTCTCCATTAACTTCAACTAGACCTCTGCCCTTTAAGTCTTTTGGTTTTATTCCCTTGGCTTTTGTTCCTAGAACTCCAGTGTAATCATCATCAGTTAATCTTAAGCAAAGAGTTTGAGAGAATGCTTCACGTATTTTATTTCTAAAGACATTTTTATCAGTAGACGATGCTACAAATATTATTCCGTATTTAGCGCACTCTAGAAACAATGTTGAAAGATCATCAAATAAATCTAAATTGTTTTCTTTTAATGTTTCAATGGAATTAATTATAAATAGCATTATTTGATCTTTTTGTTGGCTGTACTTGGTATAGCTGGCAAAATTTCCGCCAAATTCACGATATTTTTTTCTTCTGTTTTTGTATTCCTTTTTTGCAAAGCGAACCATGTTTTCCATTTTTTCTTTATCGTTTTGATAAATTACCCCACCTACATGAGGAGCATTTTCAAACATAGCAAGTGTCTCTGCTCCTAAATCCGCGATATAAATTGCAACTTCTTGTGGAGTGTAGTTCGTAATGATTGAATATATCATTGATTGAATTAAATTTTCTTTTCCTCCACCAGATAGACCGGTTATAAATGTATTTCCTTCGTTAAGGTTTAATCTAAGTAACTCTTGCTTTTGTTGATACGGATTATCGTATTCGCCTATTACTGGATTTATTTCAAAAGGGATTCTGTTAAATAAATACTTACTCTTTAACATATCAGAATATATTATTCCAGGAATAGCATCTAGCCATAATCTTCTAGGGTTATAATTTTGCGATTTTGATAAATTCATTACATACATGATAATATTTAGCAATTCCTCACCATGAGCAGTTATGGTAGTATTTTCTTCTGCTTTTTCTTCAATAGTATCTACGACACTTCCGTCTCGAGATAGAATTTCTACTGCTGTGTCAATTTTTTTCTTTACTATTGTCGTAGGTTTATACAACCCACCTGCATAGGCCGATTGTCCCAGTTGGAAAACTTCATTTAAACCGACTTGTAAGTAAAAAGCTCCAGTTTGTTTTAAATAAGCAGCATCAGGACATTTAATCATATCATTAGAATCTGCCTTATCTTGAACTCTTAGACAAACTTTAAATCGTGAGTTTGACCACATCTGTTCATTAACTACTCCTGCAGGTTTTTGTGTGGCTAAAATCAAATGAATCCCTAATGATCTTCCAATACGTGCGATTGATACTAGCTGATCAAGAAATTCTGGTTCCTGTGATTTTAATTCAGCAAACTCATCCGAAATAATAAATAGGTGTGATAAAGGTTCGTCTAACATTCCTTTTCGGTAATATTGTTGATATTTGTATATATTCATTGAACTATCATTTAGTTTATCTCTTGCTTCATTAAATTTTCTTTGACGTCTTTTGGATTCAGCTTCAAGAGATGCAAGACTTCTACGAATTTCTGATTTGTCTAGATTCGTTATTGTTCCAACTAAATGAGGGAGACGCATCCCTGTTTCTTCATTGACAAAAGAACCGGCAAGTCCACCACCCTTATAGTCAATCAAAACAAATTGTACTTCAAGAGGAGAAAAATTCACACATAAAGAAAGTATATATGTAATTATCCATTCTGATTTACCTGATCCTGTCGTTCCTGCTACTAATCCATGAGGTCCATATGCTTTTTCGTGAATGTCCATGTAAAATAATTCTCCACTTTGATCTATACCGATTGGAACTCCTAAACTATTAACAGGATTATTATTTTTCCATCTATCTAACGAATTAAATTGCTCAACATTTCCAATTCCATACATTTCTAAGAAACCGATACTTTTTGGCAATTCGTGAGATTCTTTTGGAATATTAACATATATATTTGCTATTTTTTGAACACATGCTGCTATGTCTACCGTTTTATTAAAATCTGCATCAAACTGTTTTTGGTTTGACTCAACCAAGTTATTCTTAAATAATCCGCTCTTTTCTTCGGCAATATTTATAAAAGTTGAACACTGACTTGGTAAATTAGTTATCCTACTATTCTTAATAAGTAACGAAAAACCTAAGTTGTCATTTAGATTTAATATTTCATTTATTGCTTCAATGTTTTTGGCATTTTCATAACTATCTATTATTATTAGAAAATATTGATTAAACATCTTATATAAATCTCCAGTTGTGCTTGATGAAGCATTACCATTTTCTCCATATGCTATTTCTTTCCTTGATTTTATGATATTTTCAAGGTATGTGGATATTTTCTTTTTTTCCTCCATTGTTGCTCCAATAAAACGAAATTCTTTTTGATTATCCCAACAATGAGGTGCAAATTTCAAATAATTCCAAGAGTCTACATTGTTTTCATCTGTAAAAATAACTATTTTTAGTTCATTAAAAATATGAAATGTTATTATTTGTAATATAATGGATTCAAAAAAAGATTTAAGCAACCCTTGATTACCTACAATTGCGGTTATTGAGTTTTCTACTAATGATGTATTTAACGGAGCTTTTTCTAAATAATCGTATTTTTTAATTAAATCTTTTAATTCATCTTCAAGCATATTGTCTTTAATTTGAAATTCTGCTTCTTCGTATTTAATGTTTATATCTGGTTTAACAAAGCCTGTACCTAATCTTATTTGAAGAAAATCATTATCCATTATTTTTCGTTCCCATAAATTTCTCTTTTTTTGATATATTATTTGTTGACATTCTTCTAAGGAGTTATTATTTTCCAATAAAACTTGTTTTTGTTTTGCAATTATTTCTGTAATTTCTTTATCTTTTCTTTTTAAATAATTTCTATATGTTTTGATTCTTATGAGTTCGTTTTTCTTTTTGTTTCGCTTATTCCATCTTCTTGTTAGAGCCGGCCACATTAAAGCACTAGTCATGGTTATTATTGACAAGATTAAGCTTGGCAAAACTTTATCCAAGGTTGTTGTTCCAGAGGCAACCTGAGTTAGTACATTCATAAGATTAACAACGGACGTTAACATCATCGTTAACTGTGGGCCAATTGTTAATATTGTTGGAGGAGTTGTTTGACTTTGTTCTTGAGGCGGTGCTGCCACTTTGATATCAACTTTTTCATTTGATGTTCGAAATCTTGGTGATCGAGTGAATTCTTCATTAGAATTGAATAATTCATATTCTGATTCTAACGACATAACATTTTCATTTAGTTCTTGTGCAAGTATTTTAGCATTGTCAAAAGACTCCTGCTTAATTTTAATCTGATTAGTTTTAACTAAATTAGCTATAATGACAATATTTGAAACACAAAAAATTCTTAAACCAAAAATGAAGATTATATCTCCATGTTCTATTTTTTTTTTCTTGACTAATCGCTCATTTACATAGGCATAGTCCTCTACGCATTCTAAATACCATCTACTATTTTCATAAGTCAATCGAGCGTGATTATCCTTTGTATAAGTAGAGTTATAACATATATCACATACCGGATTTTTACCAATAGTGATTTTAGAAGTTCTTGTTTGAAGTTCCATTTGAACGCATGACGAAAGGGAGTATACGTACATAATCATTGTTTCATGAGTAATTCTTTTTTTTATTTCTACTTGAGAAAATTCCTCTAATTTGATTGAATAAGAAGTTGCTCCGTTGATAAAAAATTCGTACTCGTCGCTGGCATAAAAAAACCAAACATTATTATTAGCGACAACATTACCTAGTATATTATGATTTCCATCAATTATTTGATAGTTACCATTTTTTTGTTCAGGAAGAATATTTTTTTTAATCTTATTACCGCTAATAACCGCCAATATCACTTCAATCACCCTTTATTGTATTAATTATAGCATTTATTTTTTTTATTAACAATATAAAACTAAGTGCTTTTTGTTTGTAAAACGATCGTATATATTATTTTTTTTTATTATTTTTCTTGAAGTTTATGATATCATTAAAATAGGAGCGTGATTTTATGAACTATAATCAAGAAAACTTAGAAGTAAATACTAGTGTATCTACTTCTGGTGGGCAAAAAAAATCAAGAGCGACTTCTCGTATCATAACTTTAGATGAAGATCCAATTAAATTTGAGCCAATTGATGACGAGTTTTCAAATCAAGATATATTGAGCCAGGATTTTAGCGGAGAGAAAATCGAAGAAAAAAAAGAACCGATGCCCACTGAGCAAAGCGGTAATATAACTTTTTAAAAACTCTAGAATAGGGTTTTTTTATTTCAAGGAGGTTGCAAATGAATATCTATTTGAAAATTTTTCTCATAGTAAGTGGTATTATAGTTCTCATTTGTATAGTATCAGTAATGTTTATTTTTAAAAAAGAGAAATATCAAAAATATTGGTATGCACTAATTCCTTTCTATGGAGCAATAAAATATTTAAAAATATGTAAACTGCCCTATTGGACACTTTTTATTCCATTTATCAATGTTTTAACATTCATTTTCTCTACTTATTGTATTGCTAAGCAATATAGTTGTTCTAAATTTCTTTGTATTCTAGCAATTCCTTTCCCTTTTATTGTTTTACCATATATAGCATTTTCAAACAAAAAAAATAAAAATATCGAGATAGAATTTAATTATTTAAAAAATAACAAAGATATAGATGAACTTGAGAAAAATTTATCAAGTTTAAATGATGATTTGGTGGATTCTAGAGAATTTTTGGAAATTGATAATTCATTAGGAACTTTTCCCGAAAAAAATGATGAAGTAAGTATAGACGAATATATACCAGACGAAGAAATATATTTGGCTGAAGATAATTTGGTTGAATCAGATTCTAATGATATAATAGAATTAGAAGATATGGATGAAGATGATAATTTCAATTACGAAACAATTGATACAATTGAAAATAATCTAAAATCTAGTTCTAAAACTGAAATTGATTTAATTTCTAACAAGAACCTTTTTAACGAAAATCAAGCTAGTGAAGAAGCTATTGCCTTTGGAGGCGAGAAAAAAATGGAACATGTGCCTAAAGCTAAAGTAGAAGAATTAAAATGTGATAGATGTGGTTCTAGTTTAGTAGGAGCAAATGGATTTTGTCCTGGTTGTGGAAAACAACTATAAATATTGATTAGATGTATTATTATACTCAAGAGTTAATTTCTTGAGTTTTTTTAAAGTAATTTCTATTTTTATCGTGAACATATATTATAGGAGGTAGTATATGGATAAAGACTATACTGTTTTTATAGATAAATTTTACGAAATTAAAAATATGGGTTATATTCCTAGTATCAACAACGGATCATCCGGAGTTGGTCGAACGTTTGAAAAAGCTTTAGGTATAAAAGGAAATTGTGATGTCTTTCCCGACTTTAATGGAATTGAAATCAAAACTAAGGCTTCTAAATTTCATAGTGAATTGTCCTTATTTAATTGCACACCAGTAGGTAATGTTCAGTACGAGATTGAAAGATTAAAAGAAAAATATGGTTATCCAGATAGAACATATAAAAAATATAAGGTTTTGAGTGCTTCAGTTAATTCTTTAGAAGAAAGGAAAGTTGGTATATTTTATAAGTTTAAGTTAAAAGTAGATAAATACCATAATAAGATTGTTTTATTAGTTTTTAATTTAAAGAATGAGATTGTTGATGATACAACTTTTTGGCCTATAGATTTAATAGAAAGTCGCTTTATGGGTAAATGTTCATTATTAGCATTTATTAACGCTGAAAAGAGCTATAATGGTGGAATTAGAGCCTATTGGTATAACAGTTTAAGAGTTATGCAGCCAAAGCCCTTTGATACTTTTATCAAATTGCTTGAAAAAGGTTTTATAACAATAGAGTTCAAAATTGGTATATCTAAAGCAAGTGATACTCTAGGCAAAATATACGATCATGGAACAGCTTTTAAAATTGATGAAAAGAATTTAGAAATGTTATTTGATGTTTTATATGATTCCAGTAAACAAAATAAGAGTGTATTAAATGACCAAGGGACATAAAAAAACAACCTAAACTAGGTTGCTATTTTTTAAATGGTCGGGAAGACAGGATTCGAACCTGCGACCCCTTGGTCCCAAACCAAGTGCACTACCAAGCTGTGCTACTTCCCGATAAGTGGTGCGCCCAAAGGGAGTCGAACCCCTAACCTTTAGATCCGTAGTCTAACACTCTATCCAATTGAGCTATGAGCGCATTTCCCTTGCAAAAATTGCACTAAAATTCATTTACTTAATTAGTATATCACATTTTTCTTATTTTTCAACACTAAATTTCTATATTTAAGTATATTTTTTACACTAGAAAAATATTACAAATATAATTGATATTATGTTATAATTTAAATAGGTGATAATATGAAGGCTGGATGTATTTACTCCATTGAGATTACAACAAATACAAACGAAATATTTTCGGTATCTTCTGATTACTTTGATCATTTTTACATTGCTAATATAAATGATGACGGAGACGAGAAAAAATACAAGAAAAATAATCAAAATTTGATTGCCAATTTTTTCATGGTGAGAATACTTAGCGAACAGGAAACCGTCTCATGTATTAATAAATTAGTCAAAAAAAATGATATTATTAAAGTCACAATATATTTTACAAATGGTTCATCTCAAGATTTTGACATTCCCAAAAAGAGAGTTGCGCAAAATAAACAATTGGTCAATTTATATGAGGAGACCTTTACGGATGATTCTGGTCTGTGCATTTTAATAACTGATAAGAAAATAAGATATAAGAAGAATTTATTTGCATAAATTCTTCTTTTTATTTTGTAAGTATATTTAGCAAAATAAAAAGGTACATTACTGTACCTAATTATAAACAAAATGGTGTCCCGTTGGGAATTCGAATCCCAGACCCTCTGATTAAAAGTCAGATGCTCTACCAGCTGAGCTAACGGAACATAAATATTGGTTGCCTCGGATGGGTTCGAACCATCGGAATGTCAGAGTCAAAGTCTGATGCCTTACCACTTGGCTACGAGGCAATACTGGTGGAGGGTCATGGATTTGAACCATGGAACCCGAAGGAACAGATTTACAGTCTGCCGCGTTTGACCACTTCGCTAACCCTCCATAAAGTGGTGCCGACAGAGGGAGTCGAACCCCCAACCTACTGATTACAAGTCAGTTGCGCTGCCAGTTACGCTATGTCGGCAAAAAAAATGGTGGGCGATTACGGATTCGAACCGCAGACCCTCTGCTTGTAAGGCAGATGCTCTAACCAACTGAGCTAATTGCCCACATAAGTGGTGCCTAAGGCCGGACTTGAACCGGCACGGGCTTTAACACCCGCAGGATTTTAAGTCCTGTGCGTCTACCTATTCCGCCACTTAGGCGTCTTTCAAATCAAGACTATTTGAGTATATCGCATTTTTTTAGGTAAATCAATACTTTTTTTATAATTTTTATCATTTAGTATTATTTCTTATAATTAATTATATTAAAAATCAAATTTTGTATGTATTGTTTTTCAAAAAAAACAATCAAATTTCATTGATAATTTATGTAGGTCTTGAAAGACTAATTTGTAAAATGGTGCCCAAGAGAGTAAATTTAGCAACTTTTCTTATTTATTCTCAATATATTTTAAAATATTTAAAAAAACATCTTCTCTATTATTAAAAGTATCAAAATATTCTATACTGTATTTTTTACAAAGTTCGTAATTTTCACAATCTTTTTCAGTTATGTCATAAAAATGTTTTTTAATTTGCTCTTTGGTCCAAAGCTTTGTATAGTCTTTTTCATTATCATGCATTATTATTCCATTTACAACTTCCTGAATATTTCTTTTGCCCAAACCTAAGCAGACAATTATATCTTCATCATTTATAAGTTCCATAAGTGTTCCGATATCTGAAAAAGAACCTTCGACGATATTTCCATAACCAGTTATAATAGAATTCCAATAAGCAAATTCCACGATAAATGAAGGTAGAATTTGCTGTCTAGCATTACTGTTTCTATCTTCCATATTAAGATTTGGTTGAGATTTTATGAATCCGTTTCTAATAGCCTCAAATGAAAGAATATTCATTTCTGGATATTTTGATTTTATGATTTTAGAAAGTGTAGATTTCCCAGACCTCGGAATGCCAACAATATAAATATTTTTCATTAATATCACCTCAAATCTAAAAAGCGTATCGATAAGACAATATGCTTGTGTGTTTACTAAATTGACAAATTAGCTTATCTTTTGTAATCATTATAGCGTATATTTAAGTATATTAAAACTCGGAAAAAAGTCCGAGTTCAGTATCAATCTGGTGGCTCCAGCGGGAATCGAACCAGCGACACGAGGATTTTCAGTCCTCTGCTCTACCGACTGAGCTATGAAGCCATATCGCCTCAAACTATATTTTGACGATTATGTTGTTTTGCGATGGTTTCAGTAGGGTTCGGACCTACATCAAAGACTAATTTGCCTCTGTTCTTCCAATTGAACTATGAAAACCAAATGGCGGTCCGTACGGGATTCGAACCCGTGATCTTCTGCGTGACAGGCAGACGTGATAACCGCTACACCACGGAACCATTGGTTGCGGGAGAAGGATTTGAACCTACGACCTTTGGGTTATGAGCCCAACGAGCTACCAACTGCTCTATCCCGCGATATGTAAAAAAAGAAATGGCGGAGAAAGAGGGATTCGAACCCCCGCGCCGTTGCCGACCTCCTGGTTTTCAAGACCAGTCCCTTCAACCGTACTTGGGTATTTCTCCGTTTTGTTCGCATCGAACAAATTGATTATAACATAGCCATTTTTGCTAAGTCAATTGTTTTTTTCACTTTTTTACTATAATATATTAAAAAAAGAGGTTTTTATTCCTCTTGTTTATGGATTTCCTTATATTTATCTTCAATCCACAATGGTAAGTGCTGCTTTAATGGTGTAAAACCTCTAACTGACTCTTTAACTAACTTATTATCGTCAATTCGGTAATTCAAGCCTTTTACAGACAAAATACATTTCTTGTTTTCTGAATCTATATTTTTTATTTCAACATAGATTTCCTCGCCAATTTTTGCATAATTATTAACATCTTTTACAAACTTTTCTGTTATTTCCGATATATGAACCAGTCCAGAATAGCCATTATTTAGTTTTACAAAGATACCGTAACTCTCAATTCCTGTTACTTCACCCAAGACAACACTTCCGACTCTAAAGTCTTCCATAATTGCACCTCGTTACAATTATAACAAATAAACTTTACTTTGTACACCTTTTTAGGTATAATGACCTTGGTGAACTTTTATGAAAAGAAAAAAAGATAAAACAAACAATGATGATGAAAAAAAAATCATAGAAATACTGAATCAATTAAGGCCATATCTTAACAGTGAAGGTGGAGACTTAGAATATATAAAATACGAAGAAGATTATGTCTATATAAAACTTTATGGAGCTTGTGCAACTTGTGGGTTTAGAGATTTTACTATTCAAGACAATATTTATGAAGCTTTAAAAGAAGAAATTCCTAACTTAAAGGGGGTTATCAATCTAGAACTTTAGTTAAAGTTCTTTTTTTAACCATTCGACATCATATATATTATAGCTATTTTTATAAAAATCATAAAACTCTCGAAGCAATTGTTCATAATCTTTTCTTTTTTTTAAAATCTGAAAAATCTTTTCTTCATCCTCTTCATCGACGACCATATCTTCAAATAAATCAAAATAGTATGACGGATAAAATAGTCTAGCATATAGCATATTTGCTTCATTGGCATTTATATTATATTTTTTAACCATTCTGTCTATCTCATCTATGGTAATATTATTGTTAAAAAATTTAGCTTTTATAAACTCCGATAAATCTCTTATCCTGATATCAATTACCATCGTTGTTGGATCATAGTATTTTTCATGACTTAGAGGATAGGACAATCTAGCATGCTGTATCACGTACTGGAATTCAATATTATTATCATTAATTCTATTTGCCATAGCAATAGCATTCTCGGCCATTCCTACATAATAATTAAACGAGTTTATAAGCATTTCTTTATTAATACCAAACTCATTGAGTTGGAGCATAAAATAATCTATTTTTTTTGACCATGTAGCTCCTATATCATTTTTATCAATTTTCACCTCTATACGAGTTAGATCAATAAAATTGTTTGTTAATAATGGTATCTTTTTTAACAAGACAAAATCTTTATCATTATATTTAGTTATTAAACTTTTATCTTTATTTATAACTATTATAAAAGAGGGAATTTGATTAAAATATAATATTTCTACAATTTGTTTTAGTAAATCTTCTGGTATTGTTAATTCCTTAAATATATATTCGTCTCCATTACTCTTTATAATCGTCTCTTGATTATTTTCATTTGTTTCATCACATCTAATTTGGTAATAATACCATAAAATATTTCTCATAATAAAATATATAAAAAAAACAAGCGTTATATGCTTGTTTTATGCAACTTTTACATAATCTTGCGAAGGAAGTGAACCAGGGCCCATTACGACATTGCTATTTGGTGATGCCTGTGTCATATAATTATCTGGTAATGTTACTGGTACTTCAGTCATAGCGCTTGTGCTTGAGCTCATATCAACTGCTGCTCCGCTAGAACTTGCAACATATCCCTGATTTGTATCTGGTTGAACTATTTGTCCATCAAAGCCTGGCATTGGCATAGTATTTTGATTTTCTACCGTTTGAAACTGATACATATTTCCTTGATTACTTTGATCACTCATCATATTATTATTGGCATCCATACTCTCTGGAATAATACTAGGTATTCCTTCTGGTACAAGTGAAAGTGTGCGACCTTGATCTTGCGCTACTCCTCCGTCGACATTTAGAGCAGTTTCTTCTTGAATTGCTGCTCCCGATTGTGGCATATTGTTAGAATCATTTATTTCATTGTTAAGATTTGCAACTGGGTCATTCGCCTGTTGATAAACCTCTTGATTCGTCACATCAACTATATTATCCGCTTTTTCCTGGTTAATAAGTTCGCTTGCTAAAGCACTTGGTAATTCTTTAGTGTTTTTAAAATATCTATTTAAGACTTCTAGAGCCTCTAATGCTTCTTCTTTTGTTACTTCTTTTTGGTCATTTTTTGGTACTACTCCCGTTGCTATACTCAAATCATTAGACAACGAAGTTGCTAATCCTTGTTGGTATTGAATCGAGTTACCTGTGTCGGTTAAACTTGCCGTTTCCAAGGCTGATGCAACATCAGTAGCAGTGTTATCTTCGCTTATGGAAGGCATAGGATTAGTTATAAATGCATTATCAACTATATCATCTACTTCCTCCATTACAGCGGCATTGACTCCAGTATTTTGTAGTCCTGAATTATTAGCATCATTTTGGCCTACATATGATACGGCTTGGCTAAGCTCTGGTTGTGGTGCTTGTGGCATCGCTAGAACTTGTGGTACTGGAGTTGGAGTTGAAGGCGCCGGAGCAGGTACTGCTTGAGGATTATTCATAATTTGTCCATTCATAGCATTTGGGTTTTGCATTACACCACTTGCAGGCATTTGTATACCATTTTGAATCCCAATTCCTTGAGCTCCTGCTTGGACAGGTGCTTCTACCACAGTTTGCATAGGTACAACTTCTGGCTTCATTGGATTATTAAATATATTAGTCTGATTTTGCTCCATACTATCTGGTGAGACAAAAGCAGGTGTTTGATCCACTTCTTCTTTGTTAAAGAACTCACCATTGCTCGTTGCTGTCACGGCTGGAGCATCAACCATTTGTTGTTGCTGATTTGCTAACACACCTGCTGTCTGCTTGTCCTTAAAGGATTGCTTCATTTCAGCAGTTATGGCTAATTTTTTGGGAATTCCTATCTTAAATGAAGTATTTGCCATGCTCATAAATTTTACATCAGGATTTAATTCTCCATGTTCAAGGCGTTCTAAGGCACTTCTTACATTTACCCATTCTTCATCAGGAATTTTTTCTAGTGTACCAACATTATCTGTTAGTTCAGCAACATACATTTTACTTCTGTCATTTGCAACAGGTTCATTTAAGGTGTATAAAAGATATTTCTTACCACTGGATAAAAACTGAATATAGGATATACCTTCAGCAAATATCTCATTTCCATTTTTGTCAGTTACCGTGATATTTTCTACCATAGTTACACCTCTCTATCATGTCTAATTATATCAATATACTTACTTCTTTTCAAGCAAAAAGTATTTGCAATCATAAGCACAATTTTCTTTGATATGTTTATCTAAATTTTCTATATTATTTATACTTTTAACTTTTTGCCTATTATCTCTCTTATAGAAACCTTTAAGTCGAAGTTTGCCATAAGCCCAATCACCAAATATATAATCAAATTCGGTAAAATATTCCGTGGCTTTTTCCTTTACCACGTCAGCATCAAATCCTTCACGGTAATTCTTAACAATTTCATATTCTATCTCATTTAATACAACTTTCATATTATCCCCCTAAAATCGAAACGATTATTACTCCAATCATTATTTCTGTCATAACAATGCTCACGATCATCAATTTGTCAACAAAGCCATTGCCCGTAGTCAAAACTAAATTGCTCTTTTTGAATAAGGATGGCTTTTTTTCCAATTCAAAGATTCTATTTTCCTCTTCAATTATCTTGTTATTGATGTGATCAATTTCGGCATTTGATAAAACTGCCACTTGTTTTATATCATATCCAAATCTTAAGTAGCGATCTGGATTCAATAAATTAGGATTAATAGTCATCAGTCTAACTTGGGTATTAGTAAGACCATATTTATTATCTTCCCATTTTTTTATAATCAATCCATTATCCGTACTAATTAGTTTCTTAAGCTGTTTTAAAGTTCCTTCGCTAGGATTAAAAATAGTATCAAATTCCTTTATTTCCTCAAGCGTAAATTCTCTTCTTTTGCTGCGCTTGTTAATCATTTCAATAATTATCTTTTCTATTTCATTTATTAATCCTGTCGCCTTTTCATGAGACTTATAATTTTTCAAGAAATAGTAATAAGCATTCATGTATTTTATAAATGCGCGCATTTCACTTTCCTTTAAATCATACATTAATAAATTACATTCAAAAGCTTTCTCATTATCAATCTTATATGGTAACAGAATAGATTTTTCGCCATATATGATTGTCAGTGCTTTTATTACCGACATTTCAAAGGTATAACATTGAGGATAATCCAGATCTTCTTTTGAAGCTAGATATCCCCTAATTCCGTGTTCAATTGCCGGGTTAATAAAATACTTTTCTACGTATCTGTACTCCATATAATCACCCTACTATATTAATAATACCATAATTAAATCAAGATTTCTAGTGTCAACCTATGTCAATAAGACTAGAACTGCTTTTATAGGCACCATTATATAAACTAGGTATTTTGCCGTTTATCACTTTTGATCCTAAGATTAATTCATAATTATTAACTATTTTCTCTTCTTGATATGGCAAAATTAGTTTTTGTTCAAGCGTTATAGTTAAGGTAACATTTAAAATGGCGTTATTTATCCCATATTCCTTTACTTCTGTCTCTACTGTACCCAAGACGTGTTCATATAGGCTCAGTTTAATGGGAATTTTTGGTCCTAAATTGGAAAATAGAACGCCATCATAGGCAAGCCCTAATGGTAACTCTAAATATAAATTATTGTTATAACTTTTTAATTCTTTTGCGTTTTTAAAGTTTTCTATTTTTCCTTGCTCCAATAAAAAAAGATTATCCTGAATTTTCACGATAATTTTTTTCATTAATTCATAGGCCTTATTATAATCGACATCGACAAAGACAATTTCTTCTTTGCTATTTAAATTGACAATGAGTAATTCATCAATGTTCGTCTTAGGAAGAATATCCTTCTTAATATAGAGAGTATTTATTTCATCGAGTTTTGACAATGCTATATTATATATTTTGGGACTTATATTTTTGTTAAAAAAATGCATTATTACAAGGGTGATAATTAAAATGAGTACTATTACTCCATCTATTTTTCCTTTAGTTATCTTTTTACATTTGAATCTTTTCATACTAATATTTATGCTGAATTTATAAAAATATTAAAAAAAGGATTATTTAAATAATCCTAGGGCAAGTATTTGATCTAATATATATACGCCACCTACTATGAGGGCAATTATTAGAATAAAAATAAATATTTTTAAAATGAAGGAGGCTGTATCTTGTTTTGATACATCTGAAAATTCATCGTATGCTTCCATCTCTGTGGTCGATAAAACCCTTGTTGTTTTGTCATGATCAGTAGTTATATCTTCAGTTATTTCTTCCGTATATTCTTCTGTAAATTCTTCAGTTGGACTTTCTTCTGTGTTAACCGTCTCACCTTCGGTAGTTTCCTCGTCATTATCGGCCTTTAAATCACTCAATAAATCTAAGGCTTCTGTAGTTGATGATGGAGTGTACTCCTTTTTATTTTTTATTTCAATTTGTGTTATCGTGTTAATTAGTTCCATAAGATTTTCTTCAGCCATCTTTTGGTGAGGAGTCTTAGGATCCTCGACTTTTTTTAATTCTAAATCTAAATTACTCAAAATTTCAATTTGAGCATCCCTGACTTTCTTAAGTCTTTCTTTGTTATAATCGACATTTTTTCCTTGTTTTGCTTTGGCCAATATGGCATTTATATCATACTCTTTTGTATTTTGCAAAGTATCTTGAACTGCAGGCTCTTCTACGGCAGGTATTTCTATACTTTTGCGTTTTGGAGCATCTAAACTATATCTTTCACTGATAATCTTTTGTACTTCTGAAACATCAATGCGGTTTTTACTTTCGCCAATAACTGATTCATTTGAATTAACATCAAAATTTGTCAAATCTCCACTGTGAGGCTCTTCATACAAAGCCTTATTCTTTTGGGTACGAGATCCAACAACTTCGTTACTGGTATTATATTTATCCATTCTACTTTGCATAATATCAACCCTATTCAATAAAATTTTATCATAAAAGGGTGTTTTTTGTATATATAAGTTGTTTTTTTTAATGTAAATTTGTATAATTTAGTAGGAAAGGAAGATGATTTATGAGTATTGTTAAAGTAAACCAAGAGAAGTGTATTGGATGTGGAGCTTGTGTTGCCATTGATCCAGAAAATTTCGATTTTAACGATGATGGAATATCTACTGTTATTAAAGAAGAAGCTAGTGAGCAAGCAAAAGAAGCTGAAGAGGCTTGTCCAGTTTGCGCTATTGATATAGTTGAAGAAACTAAAGATACAAAAGAAAGTGCAATCAAAGAAGAAAAGACTATTGAAGAAAACGAGAATGTTGACGATGAGTCTGATGATGAAAGTTGTGGCTGTGATTCATGTTGTTGCGAACAATGTGACTGTGAAGACGATGAATGTGATTGTGATTCTGATGAGTGCGATTGTGATTCAGAAGATTGCAAGAGTAAAGCGTGTGACTCTAAAAAGAAAAAAGAAAATAAGGAAACAGAAAAAGGAGAGTAAGTGGTAACTCTCCTTTTTTTAATCAATTGATTCTTCTATAAAATTTTTACTTTTATGAGGTTCTTCTCTTAACAATTCTAAAAAATCCTGCTGTCTTAGAGCTTCATAGACCATTATGGCAACAGAATTAGATAGATTTAATGCTCTAACATTGTCCGTCATTGGTATTCGCATACAATTTTCAATATGAGGTTTTAAAAGTTTCGGAGGAATACCTGTGGATTCTTTTCCAAAAATAAAGTAAATATTTTCCTCTTTATTGGAATAATCAAAGGAAGTGTGTGGTTTATGACCATACCTAGTTAGATAATAATATGTTCCCTTATTTTTAGAATAAAAGTCCTCGATGTTTTCATATACCTCATAATCACATTTATCAATATAATTTACACCACTTCTCCTAATATATTTTTCATCAAGAGAAAATCCCAATGGTTTAATTAAATGTAATTTCGTATTTGTTGCCACACAAGTTCGCATAATGTTTCCCGTATTTCCGGGAATTTCTGGTTCAAATAAAACAATATTTATCATAATTTCCTCCTAAAAAAAGCAAGTATTAACTTGCTAATTGATACATATCTATTATGTGTTCAAAATCTCCCGCATTAACTAGATGACTCTTTGAATCAATGGTAATTGTCGGAATCCCATCTTTATAATAAATTACAGCAGGTATTTTATCTATTTTTAATTTTTCTTCTAATTTCAAAGTTTTATTCAATTCATTAATAAAATTATCTTGATCTTTATATTCTGTAACATCTAAGTATAAAACATTATCTAATAAATTTTTCTTATTGAGCATTTTTCTTATATCTTTTTCGTTATTGTGAACACTTTCGTCTTGAACATAACTTACAAGCAAAAGAGTATCTGCATTCATTTCAACCGTCGTATCTGTTAAATCTTCATAAAGAACTTGATGAGTAGACAACGGACTTGAACTGATGTTATTATCTTTAACTTCATTATAAACATTGTAAAACGCAAAGCAGCCACATACAATAAGAACTGCTATACCAAAAAGGATAACATAATTTTTTGTCGGAATTTTCTTTGCCATATTATCACCATTCCTATTTATATTCTAACAAATAATATTAAGACAAACAATAACTTATTACTTAATTATACTTATTTTTAACAGTTCTAATCAAGGATACTTTCAATAATATATCGTGGGCGATGTTTAGATTCGTTATAAATTTTTCCAATATATTCACCAATGATGCCCAAACATAGAGTTTGAATTCCACCAATAAGCCAGATTGAGCATACAATGAATGTCCAGCCAGATACTGTGTTACCAGCAATTTTCATGATAACCGAATAGATTAGAATTATAAAACTCAAAAGCAAGATGATAAAGCCAATTGCTGTAATCATTTTTAGTGGTTTAACGCTAAAAGAGGTAATTCCATCTAAGGCGAATGATAACATCCTTTTCAAAGGATATTTGCTCTCGCCAGCTACTCTTTCATTGCGCGAATAGTAGGCAATATCCGTTTTATACCCTATTTGAGGTACAATCCCACGCAAGAAAAGATTTACTTCTTGGTATTCAGCTAATCCCTCTATAGCTCTTTTAGACATAAGACGACAATCAGCATGATTAAAGACGATATCTACGCCCATCAAGGACATAAAGCGATAAAAACCTTCGGCTGTAAAACGCTTAAAGAATGTGTCACTCTTGCGAGAATTTCTAACGCCATAAACGATATCTGCTCCTTCTTTGAATTTAGCTATCATATCATCCATAACATTAATGTCATCTTGCAAATCAGCATCCATACTTATGGCAATGTCGGCATGATCTTTAGCATAAAGGAGCCCTGCTAACAAGGCATTTTGATGTCCTCTATTATGCGCTAGTTTAATTCCAACATACATCTTGTCTGTTTTATTCATACTTTCGATTTCGTCCCAAGTATTATCTTTAGAACCATCGTTAACTAAGACAACTTTACTCTTAGCGCTAATTAATTTATTGTCGATTAAATCGTGCATTTTGCGATCTAATTCCTTTTTAGTATATGGTAAGGCTTCCCCCTCATTGTAGCAAGGAATAACCAAATTAAGTAATGGTAACTTCTCCATTAAACATTTCTCCTCTTCAAGAAACACATATATAGGTTTCCTATAATGATAAGTATAACAAAAAACGAAATAATAATAAAGTATCTGTTATTTATAATAATTTGCTTCTTCTTTTCAAATACGCGGAAATAGAGATTTCCCTTGGATAAAACTCCATCGAAATAGGTTTCAGCATTAGGATTAATATCATAATCAGAACCATAGAACTCCGGGCTGGATACATCAGAATTTTTTAATTTTTGTTTTAGTTCATAGGAATTTAGAGAGATAAAATTATCTACAGTGGCATCATCCGAATAAAATAAAAGGTAAAATTCACTTTTTTTATCGACTTTAATTGTATCAAAATTAAGTTTTACTTTTCTTACAATATGTTCTTCATTGGGTTCAAGTAAAACATTTCCCTCTTCTATTAATGTATCATCACTTTTATAAATTTTATAATGATAACTAAGTGGCGTCATTAAATGATCAGTCATCATTTTCAGTTGAATGTTGTTAAAATTCCCATCGACGCGGAATACTTGTTTTAAGGTATTATCTATCATTGGAGTGTATGTTCGCGTTGAATATATCTGGGCATTGCGTTCAATTTCCATCTTTGCTGGATGTTTAATATAGTATACACTCGATACAATAACTGCTATAATGACTGTTACAATCAAAAGGGAACCCATTATTTTCTTTGCTTTATCTACATTTATTTTTCCTATATCTTTTTGATCTATTAATTTAGTAATTGAGGCAATTCCCGAGAATGTTCCGAGGATAATAATCGGCAAGAACGAGAAACTATAGCGGCTTAAGGCTTCCCATATTAAATAAAATATAATTGCTCCAAAAATGCATATAACAATTGGGGCATTTTTACTTTTCTTAAAATTACAGTTAATAAATTCTTTAATTAACATAATGAAGAATAAGAGATAAATAGCAAATTTCATTATTTGCGCATAGTTGCGGCCTATTCCACTTAATTCTCCACGAACAGCAGTTCTTAAGTCATTCATGTGAAGAGTTAGGGCATATTTTCTTTGAATATCATGATCTCCTTCGGACCATACTTTTCTTATCTTGTTATAAAAAAATGGCAAATCAAGTTTAGTTAGTCGTTTTTTTATAACTTTTAATATCTCTTCATTTTTGTTAGATGCGTGAATGGAAAAATTGATATCAGCATCGGTGTAACCGCCATTTGTCTCTTTATTTGTTCCCATCATTATCCAGTGAGTCATTGGTACCTTGACATTCTCATCTAGTTCAACATGAAACTCGGGATAGATGATTTTGCTATAGGAAATAATTGTTATGATAACGCCAAAAAGAATAATAAAAGTTCGCTTGGCAATATCTTTAATAGAATAATTTCTAAACATAGAAGCAATATAGGCAATTAAAAGAATCATCACCGTTACGCGAATTTTAAAGCCAATGCCAAAGAGGAGACCGGCGATTAAAAGATAAAGATTTTGGTGTTTTTCTTCCGATTTTAGCAGGCAATAAAAGCCGATTATAGCAAATGGTAGAAAAATGATATCCGTATAGTAATAAGGTATAAAAAGATAGAAATCGGGATACATAGCGGCAATAAGCATCATAGTAAGAGCTAGACGACTATTCGTCAGTTTTTTACCAATTTTATAGATGAATAAAAGCATTAAAGAGGTCATGAAGGCATTATACATAATCATAAACTCCGCCGGGTTGGCAAAGCCTAGTAAGCTTCCAATTGATTTTACGCCATATACCAAAATAGTTATAGGTATTTGAGTGGGATATATTGAAAAATAAAGATCACTTCCAAAAAGATGATTATTAAGAAGCATGCTATCACTTTTGGCCATTATATGCGATAAATCATATGCTGGTACGACTTGAGTATTTATTCCCCAAAGAAGCATTAAACTGAATGTTATGGCAAATATCCCAAAGGCAATCTTATCATGTTTTTTGGTATCTGTACGACCAACTTGTCTATAAAAGTTATATATCAATGAAAAAACAATAATAGCTCCTATAATGATTATTATCGGGTTATAACCTCTTCCGTATATGTGAAAACACGAGGAGAATGTTATTATTCCCCATAAGGCAATCATTATAATTATTATTGTTTTATAAAATCCATTAATTAATTTTTCCATACGAGCCAAACCTCACAATTAAATTGTATCACAAAAATTAAAAAATAGATAAAAAATTTATCTATTTTTTGTTAACTGAGTCTTCTGGTATTTGATCTACTCCATTAATTGGTTCTTGCAAGCCTAAATCTTGCTTTATTTTTGTCGTTGAAACACCTTCAGTTCGGTCTAAATATTTTACCTCACAATATTCCTTTAGATAATCAAATTTGTCAGATCCAGCCCAATCACTTCCCATGACTACGACATCAACATGGTAATTAATTACATCATCCTTTTTCTGCTCCCAATTTTCTTCAGGAATGACTAAATCGACATATCTTATTGCTTCAAGCATTTTCTTTCTAGTTTCATAATTATGATATGATGTCTTATTTTTTATAGCGTTAAATTCATCTGTAGAGACGGCTACAATCAAATAATCTCCTAATTCCTTTGCTCTTTTTAATAATCTTATGTGTCCATAATGCAATAAATCAAATGTTCCATATGTAAGTATTCTTTTCATAATTTCCTCCTTAAACACTCATAAATTCTTGATATTTAGGTATTACTTCTTCAGCACTACCCTTCATTATTACTTCGCCCTTTTCAAGCCATAATACTTCATCGCATAATTCGCTTATCGTTCCTAAACTATGAGAGACGATGATAACTGTACGATGGGTATCAGAAATCAATTCTTTCATCTTATTATAGCTTTTTTCCTTAAACTTGGCATCACCGACAGATAACACTTCATCGATAAGCATAATATCCGTTTCTAATATCGCGGTAATGGCAAAGGCTAACTTGGAATACATACCTGATGAATATGTTTTAACTGGTTTTTTTATAAATTCTCCGATATCGGCAAATTCAATTATTTCCTTTTCCTTAGCAGCTATTTCCTCTTCAGAAAATCCCAATAGCATTCCCGATAGATAAATGTTTTCTTTACCTGTTAATTTTTTATTAAAGCCAACACCAATGGACAATAAAGATATTGTGCGACCGTGAAGATCAATAGAACCTTTGTCAGGAGAAAAAATTCCTGCTATTGCTCTTAACATAGTAGATTTGCCGGCACCATTTTGGCCAATTATACCAAGAATTTTACCCTCTTCTATTTCAAAACTAACACCTTTTAGGGCTTCATATACTTCGACTTTATCACCAAAATGTTTCCATGAAGCACGTATAGAAGTTTTCTTTAATCCACGATAACTAATATGAAGATCTTTAACGGTTACAGCAATATTTTTCTTTTTTTCTTTTTTTATGCTCTTCTTTTTCATACTATATCACCTTCGCATAACTATTTTCATTTTTATGAATTACGTGTGCACCTGTTGCACATAAAATAAGACCTATTACTAGCCAAAACAATAATCCTTCGATGCTTGGAGCCTTGGCAAATAGCATCGTCTTTCTAAGTTCATTCATGCAAAAAGCTATAGGATTAACACGCAGTAAAAAGAAACACAATTTTGGATTCTTTGATCCCAATTTTTCGTTGATGTTGTAAAAGATACCTGAAAGGTAAAACACCATACGAAGAGCAATATTCGTTAAATTACCCAAGTCGTTTAAGGTTACACCAAAGTGCATCAAAATCATACCTATACCAAATGAAATAATATATAGCACAATTATTATCGGAATAAACCATAATAAATGAATTGATAATGGAACGTGCTGAAATATCATAAGTCCGAACGTAATTATAAGAGAAATTCCCATCTTAAATAGATATGTAAAAGATTTAGATAATAAAAGAATATATTTAGGTATGTATACTTTAGTTACCAAATCACGATTATTAGTTATTAATTTAACACTTCCCGTTATCATTCTATTGAAAAAATCCCACGCTGTTAAACCAATAAATACGAATGATGCAAAATATGGTGTGTTATTGGGAAATATTACACCAAAGACAAATGTATAAATCAACATAAAACAAAATGGTTCAATAATCCACCATAACCAATTAAGATATGAATCTGATACTTCACTTTTTAATTCTGCTTTAGCAGAACGCACTGCATATTTGTAATATTTTTTTATATTAGAAAAAAACTTTTTCATAGTCTTCAATTCTCCTTATATCTATTTTAACATTTTTTGCTTCATAATAAAAGAAAAAGCATTTTATTTTAAAACATACTTATAAAACATTTATATAGTTTTACAAATGTAGTATAATGTAAGTATCATGTGTTATGAGGGTGAGATTGATGGAAGAGATTATAACAACTAGTAAAGAATTTAAGAATATTGAAAACAATACTTTTGAAGGTAAAGTTCCTAAAATGACTAATTCGAAAATTATATTTAAAGGAAAAAATAATATTTTATATATTGAAGATGGAGTTCAAATGGAGAACTCAACGATTATTTTTAACGGAAGCGATTCAATTATCTATCAAGAAGCAAACAGATATATTATTTAGATGCCGCTGTTAATAACAATTCTGTGCTATATATTGGAAAAGAGAATTATTTTAATGGTATTATTCATCTAACTGCTTCTGATCAAAAAAATATTATTATTGGAAATAATGGTATGTTTTCTTTTAACATACATATTAGAGTTTCTGATGGTCATGCAATATTTGACACACAAACTCATGCCGTAATAAATGCTGCGAAAAGCATATATATAGGAGATCATTGTTGGATAGGATTTAACTGTGCTATATTGAAGGGAAGTAAGATTGGTTCTGGTGCTATTATTGGCGCATCTTCAGTAGTTGCAAACAAGAATCTATGCTCTAATACTAGTTTTGCAGGGAACCCTGTTCGTATGATATCAAGAAATGTTTTCTTTACCAAAGAATCAACGAAGAATTATCAAGATGTTGATGTTAAATTGCATAAATATTTTGATCAAAACGATTTTATTTATGAAAATATTGAAGAGGAAAAAATATCTTTTGAAACAATGGAATTAGAACTTGCCCCTAATATTACAAATAAAACTAAACTTGATTGGATAAAGAATAATTTAGCAAATAATGAAAGCAAAAATCGCTTTTTTATTGCAGCTCCAGTGGAGAATAAAAAAAGATTATTTGGTATATTTAAAAAATCTAACTAATACCATTTATTCCAATTTGTAATCTAAATAATATTTTATTAAGCATAAGAAAAATAAGGGGGTTCCCTTATTTTTGTTTATGATAATATTTTTTATATTACATTTGAATTTTCTCAATTCTTATGATGTGTGATTAATTAATGACAAAATCTTTTCATCAACTTTTTTGATAATATTTGAAAAAACAAATGATAAAATAATAGTCACTATAAGGCACGCAGCAGCATAACTATATTCATTGTTTGCTAAGCCTAAATACCTAAACACTAACATAGGTATTCTTTGCAGAATATACATCCAAAAAAGATTATCGCCTAACCATTTTAGTATTTTGTTATTGATATTAAATTTCATTGTAATAAAAACGATAAGAAGACAAAATATCATACTTAAAAATTGATAATATACCCAATTTACGCTTTTATACTTATATAAAACTATAAATGCTATAGCAGTTGCTATTAATCCTATAAAATATTTTTTATTTTTAAGCATTAATTTTTCTATTTTTTCTTTATAAAACGAATATGTTAGACCTAATGGATAACAAAATAGAGTATTGTACCAATAATCATCTTTATATAACGCCATAAACAAGCAAAATATTATTACAAATATCCATGTTGATAAAATGGCTTTTTTGTCTTCTTTTTCAAAAAAAACAAAAGAAAAGTAAGTTATTAGGTACATAAACAAAATGCCAAAGATATACCAATTACTATTGCCGACAGATTCCCACCCAATAAAAGATAAAAGATTATTTCTTAGTGGTAGGGACCTTCCAATAAGTGGATTTATAATCTCAAACATAAGAACCGCCACCATAAAATTAAACAAAGTTATTAATACTCTTTTTTTAGGAATTGATTTTATATATTTGCTTTTATTTTTTTTAATAGATTCGTAAACCCCATATCCTGAGTAGAATAAAAACATAGTTACCATCAATTGTCCTAAATATTTTTTTAGTTTAAACATTAAAAAGTCTTTACTCTTATTGACTATGGTATAGGAAACCAAATGGCTATAAAATACAACTAATATAAATATTCCCTTAATAGAAGATGTTGTATCTTTACTCATATAATTGACATTAAAATCTTTAATAAAAACTTTTGAGCCAATAAAAATTAATAATATTATTAATAGTAAGTATATATTCACTTTATCCTCCTACTTATCTAAATTTGTAATTTCTTTAAATACTCTTTCACAATTTCTATCATCATGAAACGAATAGAAATTTTCCACACGTTTTAAATACTTTTCTTGCATCTCACATCCGTTTTCAATATAATCAATAATTGCTTTAACAGCACTATCTAAAGTTGAACATACAGGTCCGAAGCCCATTTTTTTATAATCAAAATAACCTTCATCGTATAGTTGTCCTTCAAAGAACTCCTTACGATCATGTTGTAGATATACAACAGGTTTTTTTAAATAACAGAAGTCAAAGAAAACGCTGGAATAATCTGTTATTAACAAAGCATTTTCGCAAAATTCTTTTTGATAATTAATATTATTTCTTTCAATTTCTACAAATTCATTTTCGTCAAAATCTTCTAGTTGAGTTAAAACATTTGGATGTGGGCAAAATCGTATTTTATAGTTGTTTTTCTCTAGCGCTTTAAGAAGTTTTTTATCATTTATGAGAGAATTTAAAAATTTGAAGTAATTGGATTCTTTAAATTTTTCGTTATATAGTCTTTTTCCCGTTTTCCTATCTACCTTATTAGCAAGAGAATTTCTCCAGGTGCAAGATAAAAGAATTTGCTTTTTTATTTGAGTATTTTTTTGTTTATTTAGTAACGAATCATATCTTGGTAAACCTGTCATTTTAACAATATCTTTACCATAATAATAATTACAATCTAATAATGATTGATATTCTGGTCTGCATGAAGTTACAAACATGTCCATTTTTTTGGTATTAACATTTAACCAAGGACTTAAATCATCCTTGATAATACCGTGTTGTAAAAATATGTATTTAAATTTGTATTTATCTTGAACATATTTATTGTTTTTCCCTAGAACATTAAAAATGTAATCTTCTGCATGAGATGATACAACATAATCACATAACTGAAAAAGTATTTTATACTTAATAGATGTATTATCCAATACCGGTCCTATTTTGCACATTTTTTCATAATCAACGCTATCTTTTGATAAGATATAGTAACATTTATATTCTCGATGATTCTCTAACATAAATTTAAAGAAATGTTCACCATTATCGTCAGCTTTATTAACTCTGTCTGATATTAGCATAATGCTCTGATGTTTGAATATGTTATAAATACTTATCATAAGGCGAATTAAAACTAATTTAATCTTTTTATACCTAAGAAGGAAAAGACAATTTTTAAATTCATAATAAAATCTTTTTAAAATACTATCTTTTGAACAAATTATACTTTTATACTTCTTTTTATAACATATAAGTCTATTATTATATTTCCTAAAACTATTTGGCATTTTTTCAAAAAAAATACTACTTCTTTTAAATCTTGGAGTTAACACAAAATCCTTAAAATAAAAGGTAAGTTTAAAATCAGCTTTTATACTTAATTTTAAAGATATCCCAACATATTGATGTAATTCATCTCCTGTAAATAATTTTTCATCATAGTTGTTAGTTAGATTATAAAACTTTGGCTTTATTTTTTTATCATTTAGTAAAACACTAAAATCCGCTTTAGAAACAAATTTTGTATCTAATTTTCCATATAAAAAAACAGTATTTTTTCTGATACTTACATTATCAATTATTAAGTATCCTAAATTATTGAAGTTTACGGTAAAATCATCTATTTTAGCATATTTTCCGTCATACTCAATTTTTTCAACATAATTTTCGCCACTTTTTAAACCAAGTACATAGGATTTTTTTGCTAAGTCTGCATTCCTCAGTGACAAAATTATTTCATCATTAATATTAGTTAATAAATCTTTTAAAACCTTTATATATTTTTTTTCTTCAGATTTAGATAAAAAACTTGGAACACTAATAGATAATCGCCAGTTTATCTCGTACATTATTAGATATTGAATGTATTCAATTACCCGTCCATATTTTTTAATAGATAAATCATAAAGATATTTATATACTTTTATTGGTGTTACAGTGTACCAATCCTTCTTTTGTGATTGTTCTTGAATAGCCGAATTATTTTTTTGACGTCGTCTATAGTAATATGTTGGTTTATTTAATACCATGTATTTCCCTTTTTCAAGTATAATTTCATTGATAAATTTATTATCTTCAGAATATTTTATGTTTGAATCATATTTATGATTTTTTAAAGCACTGTAATGTATAAAAATGGAACTTGAACTTAATTGTGGGTATTCATATTCATTAATTATATTAATTATCTTATTTTTTGTGTATTTATAATTGAGAGGATGTCTTCCCTTTTTAGCATCAAAAAAAATCATTCTACAACTAAATAATTTAACATCCTTATTTTTTTTATAATTTAAGTATACTTCTTTAAAAGCGTCTTTGCTCCATTTGTCATCGCTGTCCAGAAAATTAACGAACTCTCCTTCAACGTACTCCATACCTTTATTCCTTGCTGCGGAAACGCCAGAATTCTCCTGTTTAATATAAACAACATTATTAGGATATTTTTCTCTATATTCTAAGCAGATAATTTCAGAGTTGTCAGGGGATCCGTCATTTACTAAAATTAATTGAACATTTTCTTTAAAACCAATTGTTTGATTTATAACACTTTCTATTGTTTCTGTTAAAAATTCTTCTACATTATATACCGGTATTATAACAGAAAATTTGAACTTTTTTTTACTCATTACTTCAGCCTCTTTTCTTTATATTTGATGTACATTAGCATTAAGTGATAATTGCTGCGGTAAAAGACATTTCTATCTGTTCCAAAAGTATTAACAACCCTTTTATAATCAGGGAAGTAATTCTTAAAATAACTTATGAAGCGACGAACAAATTCCTTCTTTAATTTATAGTTGGTGAATCTACTGAATTCCTTAATTCTTCGAACATAGAATCCAGCACTTATGAGTAATAACTCATAATAATTATCTTCAAATGCTTCTTTTGATTGAAAGAACTTAACAGTATCACTTAGAGCATCGATGATATCATATATTTTCTCATCATAACTATTGGTAATTGATCCAAAACTATCATATTTGTAGTAGTAAAGAGGTTCGTCTAAGATAACCATTTTATTGCTATAAAACTTATATTTCATTAAAAAGCAAAAGTCTTCAGCGTAAGAATATCTTTCAGGAAAGTAAATATTATTTTCATCGATGATACTTTTTCGATATAATTTATCCCAAGTGTAACTACTAGTCTTACTAAACTCTTTAATATTGGTAGTTTTTGACTCATTAATAATGGGTTTTATATTAGTACCTTTGACGTTATATCTTGAACAACATACCAAATCTGTATCATCACTCATATTATCAAGCATAGTCTTATACATATGCTCACTGATATAATCATCAGCATCGACAAATCCGACATATTTACCCTTGGCTTTTTCTAATCCCTTATTTCGTGAACCAGCTGGCCCCATGTTTTCTTTATTGTCAATTAAGACAATCTTCTTCTTATAACTTTTTAGGATTTCGAGGGTTGAATCAGTACTATTATCGTTAATAACAATAACTTCGATCTCCTTTAGTGTTTGCGCTAAAATACTATCAAGACATTTTTTAATGGTTCTTTCTCCATTATAAACTGGTACAATTACAGATACTATTGGTTTCATATACTTCCTACTCTCTAAGATTTTTTATTAACTTAATTATAACAATTTGTGACAGTATTATCAAGAAAGTTGCCAAAATAACCCGCAAAAAAAGATTAGTTTTCTAATCCTTTTTGATAATTTCTTCTACAACCCTCTTTGAAGCTTTGCCATCATCAAGATAGGTATATTTGTCATTGAAGGCTTTATATTTTTTGTCATATTTAAATTTTTTTGACTTTTCAATAGCTTTGATAAGTTCATCCTCAGTCTTAACAATCGGACCAGGTAGTTCTTCGATATCAAAGTAAAAATCACGCAATTCATGTTGATACTCATCTAAATCATACATATAGAATAACATTGGTCTTTTTAATATTGAATAGTCGAAGAAGACGCTTGAATAATCAGTTATCAAGATATCTCCAACAATATAAAGTTCATTAATATCGTCATAATCGGAGACATTATAGACAAATCCCTCATATTTGGCAAAATCAAAAGAATTGGCAACAAAATAATGGGCACGGAAAAGAATGATATATTCATCTCCTAATTTTTGACGCAAATAATCAAAATCCACTTCGGTTTTATATGTATATCCTACGCCTGATGTATGTTGATTATCACGCCAGGTTGGAGCATAAAGAATAATTTTTTTATCCTTAGGTAAACCTAATTCTTTTTTTATTCTTTTAACATCACTTTCTTTGTAATTTATTAAAAAGTCATTACGAGGATATCCTTTTTCGATAATAATATCTTCTTTACCAACATTTTTTAGATTAAAAGCTGAAATAAATTTTTCAGTACAAAATTTTGATGGAGATACCATATAAGTATATTTTTTGGAATCAACTTCGTATTTGTAGCGGATATCTTTAATGGAATTCATCGCATTTCCACCTTTTACTTCAATATCGAAACCTAGGCGTTTAAGTGGTGTACCATGCCAACATTGAACATAAATTTGTTCCTTCTTTTTTAAAATTGTATCGGGAACACGAGAATTCGTGAACCAATATTTGCTAGTAGCATAGAGTCTGTAGTACTCCTTGGAACCATAACGATATACCTTAGTATTTTTATTTTTCTCTAGAAATTTATATTTATCAGGATTTTTGAAAAACCAAACAAATTCGTAATCTTTATATTCCTTATTCTTTATCATATATTCATATATGGCTTTGGGACTATCGACATATTTACGTCCCATAAAGGACTCGAATAGCACTCTTTTTTCATCAACGGGTTTAAAATAATATAACATGTAGAGAAGTCTATTTTTAATAAACACACACTTTCTTAATAAGGCCCTAAAGAAGGAACTCTTCTTTGATAGATTGATTAATAATACTCTAATTTTCTTCATACTTACCTCCAATGATGTAATCAGTTAACCTCCTTGTTACTGAACCATCTTTATATCTAATATATTTATCACAGTAGTCTTTCAATATCTTTTTATCATATTTATTGCTTTTTATAAATTTTGCCAAGGATTTAGCATCTTTAAAATTGTAACCTGGCAAATCCCTATCTAAATCCGTATTTATTCCTTCGTATTCACGATATTTTTCCTCATCATAAGTGTACAGTACAACAGGCTTGTTTAAAATAGATGCCTCTAGAGAGATTGCTGAATAGTCAGTTATGACATAATCTGCTACACTTAAAGCCTCTAGCGAGGATACTTTATCATAGGTATATTTTTTAGAAACATGAACTTTCATACGAGGATGTATTTTTACTATTAGTTCCCACTTGGTTGAATTTTTAAATTCTTCAATTAATTCAGCAATTTTATATTCATCATATACCCTAAATGTTGGAGCATATAAAATAACTTTCTTATTTTTTAACTTAGGATATCTTTTATAAACCGTGTCGCGATTTTGCTTAGCAGTTTTTAATAGATAATCTATGCGCGGTAAACCAATATTTACAAATTTTTCGATTGGATTATTAAAAGCTTTCGCAAAATATTTACTCATCTCGGAAGAGGGAGATATGATGGCATTATAATTTTTATGCATACACATTAACTCAGCCATTTTTTGATCATATTTAGTATTTAAAGTTTGGTAGCCAAACATTTTTATTGCTCCTAAAGAATGCCATATTTGAATTATCTTTAAGTCTGATTTGTGATGCAAACAAGATACGGGAATTTGGTAGCCATCGATAATACATATACTCGATGTTGCTAGATAAAAAGATTGAATAAAGGGATCAAATAAAGAGCGGATAATCTGCTTAGGATTATTTTTTTCTAGGCGTCTAGTTAAGATTTTTATTTCATACTCTGGATATCTTTTGTTTATATCGTCAATCAAATAGATAAAATCTATTGATGGTTTGTTATCTTGTCTACTTAAAAATATTATGCGATTTTTCCTTGTCTTAAACATTTTAAAGAAAAAATAAACAATTTTAAGAATGACTTTGTAAATTGCTAGCAAAGTTGTCATATCATCACTCCATAATAACATTATAACAATATAAAGTCCCATAAGCAATAAAAGTAACTGGTAAATTTAAGTCAAATGCTACTGTTTGTTGGTATCTGACTTTATTTTTCTTCCAATATGTGTTATTATAAACCGTATGAAAAAAGAAGTTGTGCAAAGAAATATTGTTTTGTTTTTGTTGTTCATAGCCATTCTGTTTCAAGCAGTTGACTATTTTTACTATGAAAATGTTTTTGATTATAAATTATTTAATTCACAAGGAGCAAACCCCAATGTGGTATTTGCCAAACCTAATGATGTAACTATTCCAACCGAGGCGGAAGTTTTAAAGGGTAAAAATAACTTAGAAATATTTAAATACTATGTCAAAAGCCAAAAATATGTTATGCATGCTGGGGGAAGTATTAATAAGACTTATTATACTAATTCCTTTGAGGCAATTGATAAAAACTACCAAGATGGAAATAGAATATTTGAAATAGATTTGAACTTTTCAAGTGATGGGGATTTAGTTCTCATTCACAGTTGGGATGCCTTTGGATATCAGAGTATCTTAAAAAAGGAATATCCCGGAGAAGTTACTCCAATGAGTACTAGAGCATTTAAAAACACGAAAATATCTGGTCAATTTACTTCAATGACGATAAAAGATTTAATTAATTATATGAAAAAGAATCCCTATTGTTATTTTATTTTAAACTTAAAGCAAGGTTCTAAAGTAGAGGTCACTAAAAAGGGATTGCAAACGCTTGTTAAAGCCGCCAATTATGATAAGAAAATTTTAAATAGATTTGTCATATGGGGATATAATACAAAAGTTATTGAAACAGCTAAGAGCATCTTTAATTTCGAGCTGATAACTTTTTCCTATCGCGATCCAAAAGATTTACCAAAAGATTTAGACAGCTATCAAAAAATAGTTAATTATTGTAAGAAAAATAAGATTACTTCACTAATTATGGCTAATGGAAGTTATGATGAAGAGATGGTAAAATTAGCGAAAAAGAATGAAATATTCACTTTTATATTTACTGTAGATAATGAGAAAACAGCTAATAATTATTTTCATAGTGGTGTAGATATGGTGTTATCCAATAAATTAGTAAATGAAAAAACTTTTCCTTAGGAAAAGTTTTATTTTGTCTCTTTTTTGTTAGTTAAGATTTCTTTTTCCACATATAGTGGTCTTTTTTTAGTCTCTAGATAAATGCGAGCGACATATTCACCGATAATTCCTAGGCAACATAAGATTAAACTGCCTATTAAAAGAATAGTAACTAATAACGTGGGATAGCCAGGAACATCAATTGTTAAGAATACTTTTTGAAATATTACGATTAGTATATATAACAAACATATTGCGGCAGATACTACACCGCCAACTGTAGCGATAGATAATGGCAATGTGGAAAAAGAGATAATACCCGATAAAGCATACACTATAAGTTTTCCCATACTATAACTACTTTTTCCATAGCGGCGGGATTCTGGTGTATATGGCAAATAACAAGTATTATAACCTACCCAACTGAAGATGCCCTTTGAGAATCTATTGGATTCTTTTAATGATAGAATAGAATCTACGACCTGTCTTCTAAATAAGCGAAAATCACTTGCTCCATCGACAAATTCGATATCACTGATTTTGGACATAACTTTATAAAAGGAGCTTTTAAGCCAAGTTACAAAGTGGCTTTCAATGCGATTTTCCTGATAATAACATACACTGTCGTATTCTTCACTTTCCTCTAATTTTTCTATCATAGGAACTATTAAGCTAGGACGTTGCTGTAAATCGGCATCGATAATGCATACTAAATCGCCTGTGGCATTTTCGAGTCCGGCATACATGGCCGCGTCCTTGCCAAAATTGCGAGTAAAACTGATAACTTTTATTTCAAAGTCCTTTTTAGTTAGTATATTCTTTAATTCCTTTAATGTCGTATCTTTGGAACCATCATTTATAAATACTAATTCTATTTTTTCATTGCGCGTTTTAAAAGTATCATATATTTCCTTATACAATGGTTCAATGTTTGAGGCCTCATTATGACAAGGAATGACAATTGATAACTTTGTTTTTTTCATACTAACCACCTATCTATATAATATCAAAAAAAAATAATTATGGAAATAATTATTTTCTCTTTCTTTTTTTCTTCTTTATTTGTATTGGATTTACATGAATTACAGCTAAATAAACTTCATCTAACTTGGTTATCTCTTTTTCCAAAGCGTTAGCTATCTCATGACTTTCAAAGGTGCTTAGATTGCCATCGACAAATATAGTTAGAGATATCTGATATTGATAACCAATAGGGGTTGAATTAAAATGATTAGTCTTAGTTATTTCGGGATATTTTTTAATTATCTCATCTATTTGCTTTTTCGTCTCTTCATCTAAGCCTTTATCCATTAAAACATCATAACTTTCTTTAAATATGCGAACTCCCGTGATTGTAATCCACAATGATAAAATCAAACCAACTACCCCATCAATGTAGGTTATCCCAAATTGCCCAATAATGGCAGCAATTAGATTAAGTGAAGTTAAAATACAATCATTGCGATGATCATAGGAATTGGCTTTTATAAGTAAATTATCATACTTTTTAGCTAAGGAGTTTGTATAACAAAAAAGTAACACTTTTATAATTATAGTTACTACACAGACAATGATTAAATATGCCGAAAAATGATAGGAATATGAAACAAATAAAGATTTGATTGATGAATAAATCATCTTAATTGACAAAACGATCATGGTTAAACTTATAAGCATAGAAAAGATATATTCCGCTTTTCCATGTCCAAGATTATGATCTTCGTCAGGCCCCTTGGAGGCAATTTTATTGCCAACATATGTCATAAATGAGGAAATAATATCACCCGTACTATTTAAGGCATCACTCATCATAGCTTGGGAATTAGTCAAAAATGCGACAATAGTTTTGATAATGAGCAAGAAAATGTTGCCAATTATTCCTAAGATGCTTGCTTTCTTAACTGCTAAAAATCGTTCCATTTTATCACCTTTATTCTTAGATTAGTACATTATATCATATTATTGTAAATAAAAAAATAAAACTTAATAGTTTTATTTTAAACGTGATAAATGTTGCTTAATACGCGCCTTTTTAAATGTTCGGTGTGATCATTGGAGAATACTTCATTTAAGCTATAGCCCCCAAGGTGAACTAAAGAAGCATCATTGTTTTGGCTAACGATTATACCACATATATCGGCATACATTTCTCTTAAAAAATCTTCATTATCTTGAATGCCCGTACCAAATGCCGATGCAATAGCCCAGAAGGCCTCGGTAGGATCAGTGTATTTTTCTATTTTATGTCCCATCTCATGCCCCAAAAGGAATGATGAAGAGGTTCTTCCAATATTAGAAATCGCATCAGCATCGACAAAAATATCATCACCTCTTAAGCAAAATGCTCCTAAGGCATCTGCAGGCATGGAATTTGTTATTGTATAATTTTGAGGATATAAAAATCTATTAGGAAGTTCACTATTTTTGTAAGCATCTATGCTATTCCTTAATCCTCTAATAACTTGATTGTTTAGCATTTCCATAACCCATTCTTCTTGAGATTCATCTAAAACTGATTCGCTTCTTAGGGGTATAGAAATATCAACTTTTATTTTAGTTCCATCCATAAGGCAGACGTTTTTCTGTATTAATTTAGTTGTCATATTTTCCCTCTTTCATAAATCCCTATGATAACACATTTGCAGGTATAAATAAACTAAAAGTTCACAAAATAAGATCAGGAGATGATTTTATGAGTCAAAAAGAATTAAATTATTTAGAAGATATATATAATCATGAATTATTAATGATAAGTATTATCAGTAAATCAATGGAAGAAGTAAGTAATGAAGAATACTGTTCTTTATTAGAAGATCAGTTATCTAATTATGAGAATTTAAATAAAAAGATATTAAAATTATTGGAGGCGAATAAATAATGGATAAATATACATTAGAAAATGTCTTAACTTTAACTAAAAGTTTAATCACTCTTTATGAAAATGGAACAGTGGAATCGAGCAACAAAAAGGTTCGCAGCTTAATGGAGAATGGATTAAGTGATACATTAAATATGCAAGATACTTTATATCAAACGATGAAAGATGATGGATATTACAATGTTCAAAATGTAAAAGAAACAGAAGTTTTAAAACTTTATGATAAATTAAATGAGGATACAAATTAATGTATCCTCTTTTATGTTAATTCTTCAATTAGCTTTTCCCATTCTTCATTTTTGATTATTAACTCTTTATTAAGTTCTTCTATTTTAGAATTGATAGAGGCACTTTTATTAAAGTCGTTATAAACATCACTTTTAAATAGTTCACTGTTGTACTCTTTAATCTTTGTCTCTAGTTTAATAATCTCGTTTTCTATTTTGTTTAATGTCTTACGAGCGTCATAGGTATTAACTTTTTTAACTTCTTTTTTAATCTCTTTCTTTTTTTCCTCTTCTAGTTCTTTTTTCTCTTCATTGCTCGTTTTATTCATATATTCTTCATAGCCATATGGATAGTAATTTACGCCATCGTCATCAAAGACGAGTAATTCATTGGCGATTTTTTTAACAAAATAACGATCATGGGAGACAAATATGATTGTTCCTTCATATTCGGATAGAATATTTTCTAAGTGTTCTTTTCCAACAATATCCATATGATTAGTTGGCTCATCAAGAATTAGAAAATTGGGCTTATTGTAAAGGATTTCACATAACTGAAGGCGAACCTTTTCACCACCTGATAAGACATTTATGGTTTTAAATACATCTTCTCCTTTAAAGAGAAAAGATCCTAAGGCACTTCTAGCCTCTTGTTCGGTCAATTTTGGCAGATGACTTCTAAATTCCTCTAAAACTGTTTTATGGGAATCAATCATAGCAAGACTCTGATCAAAATAGCCAGGATTAACTTTTAATCCATAACTGACATTTCCTGATAATGGTTGAATAAGTCCATTTAAAGTTTTCAAAAGAGTTGATTTTCCTATTCCATTTTTGCCAATTACCCCGATTTTTTTACCACGCATAATTTCAAGGTTAATGGTGGCAAGAGGAGTATCGTAACCGATGACTAAATCCTCGGCTATTAATACTTTTTTAACAGATGGTTCAATCTCACTTAGATTGGTCTTAAACACGCGCATATCTATTTTATTGGGCTTTTCTATGATATCCATTTTCTCAATTTGGTGAAGACGCGACATGGCAAGAGAAGCCTTAGATGGCTTAAATCTAAATCTTTCATAGATGCCTCTTAGGCGTTTAATCTCCTTTTGTTGAAATTCATAATCGTATAACATTTTCTCGTAGTTAAGTTGTTTTTCTCTTTCATAGTATTCGTAATTACCGACATACCTAGTAGTACGACCATATTCTATATCGTATATAATATTGGCAATATTATCAATAAACATTCGATCATGAGAGACAATAATGATTGCTCCTTTATATTTTTTCAAGTATCCTTCAAGCCACTCGATAGTTTCAATATCTAAATGATTAGTTGGTTCATCTAAAATAAGCAAATCAGGCTTTGATAAAAGAAGTTTAATAAAGGCTATTTTGGTGCGTTGGCCTCCAGAGAATTCCGAAATGGGTTTAGCTTTATCTTCTTCAGTAAAACCAAATTTATTGAGCATTACTTCATATTCCTTCTTATATGAGTATCCTCCAAGTAATTTAAATCTCTCTTGTAATTCTGTATATTCAGCAATGTATTTTTCACTGCTATTTTCTTTAATATTGGCAACGTAATCGTTTATCTTTTCCTCTATAGTAATTAGATCTTTAAAGGATTTTCTAACTTCATCAAGGAGAGTTGTATTTTCATTTTCAAATTCTATTTGGCGGAGATAGCCAACATTATATTTTCCCAGTTTGGTAATTTGAAATTTTTCTTCACCGATACCCTCATCAAACATTTCGTTATCTATTATGGCCTTCAAAAGAGTCGTCTTGCCAGCTCCGTTTCGACCAACTATGGCAATATGATCATGATCTTTAATATCAAAATTAACATATTCGAGAATTGTGGTTCCCGATAGAGTAACAGATGCATTTTTTATACTTATATTCATTTTAATAACCTCTTTTTCAAGTATTTTCTATAAGTCTGATGATCAATATTTACACATTTTTGGATTTTCTTTATCTTAAACTTCTTCAATAATTTTTGATAGATTTCTTTATTGCATCCAACACTTTGATTAGCACCAATTAAATAGAATATAAGGTGTTCAGCATTATTGCCATCATATCTTATATCCCTTATCTCCTTTTTTATTTTTTCATCTAATGTAGATACTAAGTAATCTTTGGTTAATTCAATAATTACGTCATTTAAAGAATCCTGCATGATAAGCAATTTTTCTTTAAAATCATCAAACGTATCACATACACGCATGTATTCATGAAATTCATCCTCTATTTCCGCGGATGAACATGGTGTATAATAAATAACGAAATCTTTATCTACAACTTTGATTGGATAATCAACAGTTACAGTTTCGCCACAGGCAAGGCATTTTACTTTGAAAAGGGAGCGATCAATTATTTTATCAATATCTTTACTTGTTACTTCTCTTTTTATCTTTATGCGATTTTTCTTTTTACAATTAGGACATTTAAAATCCTCTTTTTGTGTTGCCATAAAACCTCACCTTTCGCTTAATAATTATATCATAATTTGAAAATTTATTATATAATGGACTTAGTGATGTTTATGAAGAAAAAAATTATGTTATTGTTAATAACTACTAGTTTATTAACAGGATGTGGCTATGACAAGTATGAAATGCCCGAAGATGCCTATATAAATTTAAATAAAAATAGTTATTTAGTATTTGAAGATATAAAAATGGCGGATTTAGTAAAAGATACCAATGTTGAAATATTAAATAAGGATGAGTACGTCGTGAATGATAAGACAGGTAATCATACAGTTACTTTGGATTATAAGTTTAAAAAGAGAACTTATAAGTTTGATATAACTTATGAATTAAGTGATAATGAATCGCCCTTTGTCTTGAGTGCGCCTTCATCAAAAACAGTTGTTAAGGATGCAGAATTTGACCCCTGTGAAGGAGCTAATTTCATCGACAATTATGACCGCGAACCAAAATGTCGTATTGAAGGAGAATACGATATCAATAAAATAGGTAATTACAGTGTTAAGTATATTTTTAGTGATGAAGCAAATAATGAAACTTCTAGAAATTTAACTGTTAAGGTGGTTGCAGAAGTTAAAAAGCCAACAAGTACGACAACTAAGAAACCAACGACCAATAATCCAACGCCAAGTGAACCGCAATATAATATTCAAGAATATATAAATAAATATAAATTTGATGATACAATGATTGGCATTGATGTCTCACGCTGGCAAGGAGATATTGATTATGAACAGGTAAAAAATGCCGGTGTTGAGTTTGTTATGATGAGAATGGGCGTACAATCCGGATCGAAAAAGGATTTGGAGATGGATTCATTTTATCAAAAAAATATTGAAAATGCCAAGAATGCCGGATTGAAAGTTGGAGTTTATCTCTACAGTGTAGCTCTAAATCAAGATAAGGCACGCGAACATGCTAAATGGGTTGTAAAAAATCTAAACGGTATGAAATTAGATTTTCCAATAGCATATGATTGGGAAAATTGGCAATATATAAGAGAATATAATGTTTCAATTCATGATTTAAATATGAACTTTGAAGCATTTGCTGATGAATTAAAGAAAAATGGTTATGAGACAATGTTATATTCCTCAAAATACTATTTGAATCACATATGGAATAATAGAAAAGATTATCCAGTATGGCAAGCTCATTATGCTAGTGAAACAGAGATGCACAAGAATGGTGTGATGTGGCAGTTTAGTGATAAAGGTAAGGTTCCTGGTATAAAGGGTAATGTTGATTTAGATATATATTATTTAGATTAGTTAATAACTAATCTTTTTTTACTGTTTATTAATATATTATTATCAATTAAAAAGAAAATTAGAGAAATAATACTATTAAAGAAGCTTACATCAAATAAAAAAAGATAGATAAACTATCTTTGCATAAATTCTTGATACCAAGCAGCAATACGATCTGATCGTACAGTTGTGTTATGCATATACTCTAGATATTCTGTCTTACTTAGTGCTTCTTCTTTTTGTTTTCGATATTCATTGAATTTTTTTTCAATAAATAAATCTTGTAAGTATGATTGTAGAAGAGTTATTTTATATTCTGTTATATCTTTACGAACATTATAATTTAAAAATATATTATCAACCTTGTATCTTTCATAATCAGTATCTAAATTATAATCTGATTCCATGTTAATATCGTCAACAATATAAGAGCGAACCCTTCCTAGTAGCATACTGATATCTTTTTCACTGTTGGCTTTAATATTTTTTACATCTTCACGATCTGTAGATAACATGTTATATAATTCATTAAATTCTTCTGTCATAATATCACCTATGTTCCCAATCTATTCTTTACAGTTCCTAATGTATTTAATCTATTCAATTCATAATAGTAAGTATTAACCTCTTCTTCTGTTAAAAGGTGAGTGCTTACTGCCTGCTCTATTTCTCCCTTTAATGCTTCAATATTTAAATTAGTACTATTTACCATACTTTGATAATTACTAATATCCTTTATATATATTAAACTAGCATAGTTGCGTCTTATATCACTTAGACGATTGTTTATCTTTTCGACAACACCATTTTTTTGTTTTTCAAAATCATTTTGCGTTAGGTTATATTTTGTGAATGCCTGTCGATAAGCTGTATTTAAATCATCTAATGCCTGTTTAACACGCATGTCTTTAATATTTTTTGCAACTAAATCAATTGTTAGGCGGGTTATTTGATTTTTGATTTCACTGAAGGAATCTATGCTATCTACTAATTCTAGTTTGCGAGTTATAGTGCTGATTTCCATCATAATTGCATCACAGTATTCTTCCTGATTGCTATATACCTTTATAAGTTCATTGCGTTTGGTTCCAATAAGTTCAGATGTAGAATTTATTAACTGTTGCATTTCAAATGTTGGTATTTTCTGCAATGCCTCTTGTGCTATTGCTTCAAAGGAAAAATTGTTATTTCCGCTTTCTTTTGTTGTTAAATCATGTTCATTTGTTGTGTCCCTGATAGTTTGCTTTAAGTTATTTAACATACTTTGATAATATAGATCATCATTGCCATAAATTCTATCTGTTGGAAGCACACTTAAAGCTGCAACTTCTTCGGGAGTTACTAAATATGATGAAACAATAGGAATCTCAGCAGTTACTTCAATAGCATCTTCTTTATCAAGTTCCAATTTTATTTCACTTAATAAGGAAGGGTTTTCTCCCGTACGATTAAACTCTTCTAAGCGTTCATTATTTTCTTTCTCACGCTCTTTTTCAAGCATCTCTCTTTGTTTTTTAGCCATTTGATCGATAATCTTATCGACGGATACAATGTTACCTGAAATGGCTATTTCGGTTGCATTAATCATCATCTTAGGTATGACCTCAAGAATATACTCCCTAGTAGTCATATTTAATTCTTTTATAGTAGAAGCTAAAACTTCTGGCTCTAATTGTTCCGCTAAATAAGAACATAATTCGGTTTTATCAACAAGTGTGGCTGGACGATAAGAATTATTTAATAAAATATTATAGACTTCGTCGATGCTTTTATAACTTTCACCAATGAGAATTTTTTGTTCACTATTCATGAAGGCTATTTTGCTATATAAATATTCTCGTGTATCAACAACGACTACCTCACTTGTTCTAACAGTGGCAACAAAACCTACGCAGTTTTTGATAAATTCGTCTACGCATTCTTTTCCCAACAAGGGATTAATAGGAATAAAAGTATTCTGTTCAAGTTCCACGATTGGAGCTAATTGTTCAATAGACGCATCTTTTGGTTCTTCCCTTGATTGAACATCTTTATTTTCTAACGCTCCAAAATCTATGGATACATCAATTACTTTAGTCTCTGGTACAACATCGGGTAAAACTTTAGTTTCGATATAGTTAAGAACTTGATCAATTGTCGATCCAGGACTTATAAAATTAACTAATACTTCTTCTAAAAAGGTCTTAAGAGGCACGTTTATTGGGCCACGAATATATCTGCCATTAATTGTCTCTTTAGGTAAAAGAGTTTCAACATTGGCAATAACAGTTGCGTTATCCATACTATGCCTCCTTATTATCTAAAGTTATTATAGCAAAAAAAAAACGCATTTAACAGTGTTTTTTTTCATATATATAGAATTTGAGATTTTCGTAGCTGTTTAATTCTTCAATAAAATTATAATTTTTTTCCATAACTACATCTAAATACTCTTTATTATAGTTGTTGGTATCTTTATTAACGCGAATAACTATAAATATTAAACCATTATCTTGAATAATATTGGAAATATCTTCTAAAAAATTAGGAATAGTATTATTATCTAGTTTATTTAGATGGTTAAAAAGAATGATTCCGGAATATTTAGAAGGATTTTCTCTGTTCAAAACTTCCAAGTTTTCAACATTATAACCCTTAGTCTTTAATTTATTGTTTAAAAAGTCAACATTATTGCCAATTACAAGGATATCTTTGCCATTAAGATATTTTAAAAATTGTCTTAAATATGGATCAAGATAATCTGTTTCTTTGAGCAATTCACCTAATATATCCTGCATAATTATACCTATTTAGATAGCACTTCAAAGATAATATTATCATCAAATTCATAATTGCGATATTTGGTGACTTTTTCATCCTTGCGAGCTAAGAATTCACCAATTGCCAAATCTTGTGCACCTTCTATATTGGCTTTTTTAGATTCAAGAGAATTAGTATAATCAAAACTTATCAATATAGATGCTAAAGTGTTATTATCTCGTTCAAAGAATTTATTGTGAACATCACTGGTGGCTAGAACAAATAGAATGTTTAATCCCGTCAATTGGCTGATTATGCCACTTAAGAGTTTTTCCATATCAGGATTTCGCAATAATAGTTTATCATCATCAATAGCGACTAATAATAAAGGCAATTTAGAAGTTGCAACTTTATTATATTCTTTAACTGTCGTAACGCCCTGTTCTTTTAATAAATCTTTGCGTCTTTCAACTTCTCTTAAAACACGAGTTAATGCGACGATGGATTTTTCTTCATCATTAATAGCATTAAATAGGGTATAGGAACTTTCCTTATAATAATTTAGTTCGACGCCCGATGTATCAATCGGGATAATTCCTAATTCCAATGAAGTATATTTATTAATTAGTTGGAGAATTATTTGATCTAAAAGAATAGATTTTCCACTTCCCGTTTCTCCCGTAATTATAATTGATGGATATCTATTTATATCAATCAATAATTCTTCTTCAGCATTATTTCCTAGAGAGACAAACTCTTTTTCTATGTTTCGATTTAAGATATCTTTAAAATCCATAAGTATCACCTATCTATATTATAAATGAAAAAGGAGAAAATATTAAGTTTTATAGTACATATTAACGTAAAGAAAAACAAGGAATTATCCTTGATTATCTGATTCATCGGGTGGATTTGTCGTTGTTGGTTCTTCGGGTTTAGATGGTTCCGTAGGTGGCTCTGTTGTTGTCGGTTTCTCGGTTGGTTCTGTTGTTCCAATTGGTGTTTCAGCTGGCTTTTCAGCTGGTTTATTTGGCTTTGCCGTTGTCTTGGTTGATTTAGTTGGTTTTGGCGTTTGAGGAATAGCTAAACCATGTTTTTTGGTGCTTGACGTCGTCGTTGTCTCAGTCTTCACTGAATTCGTCGTTAGTGTCGTCGTCGTTTCTGTACTAGGTACTGATGATGTAATCGTCGTTGTGGTCGTCGTACTTGTAGAAATATCTAGTAAAGTATCTTTATCCTCTTTATTACAATACTTTAATAAAAGAATTACTAAAATAGATACAATGGCAACCATCATTAGGTAAATGAAGACATCTCTTAAAATCGTTTGGAAATCCTTTTTAGGCTTCTTGTATACTGGCAAAGTAGTTGTCTCATCACCAATGATAATCTTTTTTACACCAACGTAATTCTCACTGTGATCTACGATAACTTTTTCCCTATATTCATCATTTTCATTATAACTATTAGTGCGCTTTATTTTTAGTTCTCTTGTTGGTTCAAAAGGAATATCCTCTTCATCTGATACTTCAACAACCTTTATATTTTTAGTTGGCTTTGGTTCCTCTTTAACTTCATCTTTAAAATCGGCTAAAACATCTACTTCTTTAGTCTCTTTAGAATTGCCATCAACGGGAACATCTTTTACTAGTCTAATAGTTTGTTCACTTGAATCTACATCTTCAAATATTTTTGGCTCTTTACGGCTCATAAACTCACGTTCCTTTATAACCCCATTAGTTAATTTTATTATGTCATAAATTATCTAGGCCGTCAAATAAAAAAGGACAATTTGTCCCTTATATTACATAATCTTTCAAAGGTACTAAACACTTATTTATCTCTCTATCATGTTCTTCTAGAGCAACATTAATAGATATGAAGATATTTTCATTAGCATCTTCATACTCAGTTACATAGGCATTATCTTCGCGAAGTTCAATAATTTCATTACTAACAAGCAAATTTTTTACTTCCTCTTCACTCTTCTCTTCTAAATCGATTATCGAAAAGAAGATGGTGGCATTAACAACATTATGGGATGACCATACTTCAACTCTTACTGGTCTTCCATCGGTAAATATGCCCTCATAATAACCAATATTGCATACTTCAGTATCACTTGTAAAATCAATTGTATCTCTTAAGATACTTGGATATTCTTTTTCCATATTATCAATTTATACCTTTCAATTTCATATATATATCCATGGCTTCTTCCTTGGTATATTCTAGATCAATTAGAATGCTTATTGCATCATCGACATCGACTTTGCTTAACCACTCATTATCAGAGATTATTATCTTTATTAGAAGATACTTTTCGCGATCATCTTCTTGGCATTTAGCTAATAATTCTTCGACTCTAGTTTGTAATTCATCTAACATAATTTTCCCTGCTTCCTAGATTAATACCGGGTATTTCTTTATTTTTTCTTCCTAAATAGGCAAAATCACGACTTTCAAATAACTCCTCGATTTCCTCTTTAGATATAGTCTCTACAAGATTTGGATTATTAGGATCAATTTGATAATAAATGTAATCATCAGGGGCTATTCTTACTGATAATATAGTTAATGGCGTATAGTTGTAATCTTTGTAAGCATTTACTGTACTACTTATAAAATTTATATCTATATCTTCATCATTTTTAAACATCTGCTCATAGATGCGCATATGAACACTTATGACATCTATTCCCTTTAATTTGGTTTCGCCAATTTCTTTAAATAATAGATATAATTTTTCCTTTTTATTTAGATGTTTTTTGGCATATTTTTCGCGATATTCCCTGAGAGTGTCAGCAAATATTTTTTTATTCTTTTTGGTGTTTTGAATATCTTCCATAACTTTATTATATGTCTCCAAGAATTTATTGCGAGTTGCATAGTTTTTATTAGTTAAACGCATACCTATTAATGGAGCTCCTATCTTAGCACTTGTCATATCATTGCTTAAAATACTTCTAGTTGAATCGGCAGTTATTAGGTACTCTCCAACCTTGAAACTGATGGTTGAATGACCTTTTCCGTATTCGTCTTGAACAGCATTATCAACAGTATATTTTATACCAAGCTTCCTTAGGAAATACGAGTATATGGCAATAAATTCGTAGCAAACCACCTCGTTATTTTCCAAATTTATACTATTAATGCGATTTATATCACAGTGCCTTTCGGCTTCATTGCCCTTTTGATTAGCAGCATAGTATTCTTGATCATAACTCAATAATTCACATAATTTATAATAGATATAGATAGCTTTTTCTAAAAGAGAATAAGTCGGATTCATACCTTCAAGAACGGCATTTTCCAAATTTTCATCTAAATTTATCATTTCACTTATACTTATGCCATTATCGTAATCATCATTTGTCTTTTCATATTTATTGATTGATTCATAGTCAATTTGTGTATAGCTATGTAGTTCAATATAGCGTTTCAAGGCAATTTCAGGAAGAAGATATTTTTCTAAAATTCTTTGCTGCTCGATAAAGTTAATTAGCATGTAGGTAACAACGCGTTTAGGATAAGTTTTCTCCTCACCATTCACGATAAATGTCATATCCTTATCTTCTTCCAGAAATTTTTTATATTCTTCGTCATTCCTATTTAAAATGTCATATAAATCTAAGCAAGAAATTTCACATATATCCCCATCAACAACACATGAATGTATCTCGTTAGCATAGTTTTGCTTTAGAGAATAGACAGTGGAAAGGTTGGTAAGCAAAGCCATGCGCATTTGAACTTTATTAGGTATTTTTACAGATATTTCTTTGCTAAAATCACCAATAGCTTTAGCTAAAGTGGCACGAGTGATTGCAAGATAATCTTTTATTTCTCCATCTTTTACAAGACTCATGCGGATAACAATTCCCTGATCATCATTCATATGCATAAGTAAATATTGGCTTAAGCCCTCTTTTGTAAGTAAATCTAATAAGAGATTCTTGCTGACAGTTGAATAGCCCATCTGTGTACGGAAATGCATTAACTCTGATTCTTTATATTTTTTAAATAATTCTTCATCTTTCATTATTAAGGTATTGTTGGCGTAGACATTATAGGAATCGCCATATTCCGATAAAAATTCAGATTTAGTATAAAATAAATTATGATCTAAGTAATCTTCATAAAGTTTATCATTAGAAACTGGTTCCATATCTACACCTCCTTATGCTATTAACATTATATCATTATTTCTAGAGATTATTGAATGTTTATAACTTTGTTGACATAAAAAAAGACAATTAAATTGTCTTTAGCTTAATGTATACTTTTTTGGTTCATCTCCAGTGGCTTCGTTCATACCATCAAGTTCAGCATTTCTATCTGGGATAGTTTCTTCAGCTTGTCCTGTTACTACATAAATTTCCGTTTCTTTTTCAGAATCATATGAATCTCTTGGGTTTGTACTATGGCGGTAAGGGTCACTAGAAGTATAGGCATGTTGAACGGCAACTTGAGCAATATTTCTAGCATAGTTACGTAGGGCTTCATTACGACTTTCATCTATTTGTCTAAGTATCTGTCTTCCCTCGTGAATCTCTTGCATATTTTGATTTAGAATATTTATATCATCATTAAGCATATCTTTTACAATGTCGTTAACTTTTACTGAAGTTTCGATGCTAATGACTGGTTTATTCATATTTTGTGCGGTTTGGGCATTTAATTCGCGTAATTGTTCAGCTGATCTTAAGTGAACTTCATTGGCAAATTTACGTATTACTTCCAAACTATGTTGGGCATTTAAGGCATCTTGCATACCTAGATTTAAACGCATTTGGGTCTTCCAAGCGGGAATAGTATTTATCCTTAAATCCTGTATTTGTCTAGCTGTTTCAAGATAGATATCTTCTAGTTTTCGAACAAAGGCCATTTGAAACATACATTGTTCTCTGGAAGTCTCTAAGCGAAAAAGCCCTGCCTCAAAATCATTGATGTCCTTAGCGGCATTTTGAAGCATTTGAACATCTAAATTAGACTTAGTCTCTTGTGCCTTTCTATCTAATTCTGGTAGTTCAACTTCTTTAGCGTGGTTTAAACTCTTTTGTCCAGCAGCAATATACATAGATAATTCGCGATATGTTGTACCTAATAAAACACTGATTTCTCTGAAGGATTTAACTTCTGTAGTTAGGGGAATATAATGTTCATTTTCAAGTATTTTATCAACTTCATCAATATTTTTACAAATATTACTGAATGATGTCTTAGCTGCTACAGCTGCTTGTTCTAATTGTTGTTTTTTTCTCATAAATAATCTAACTAATACATTAGATTGATTTTCTATGCTAGGATCATATGTCTTTAAATCTGTTACAACTTGAACTAAAGCTTTTCCCGTCTCTCCTAATTGCGTCGTATCATATTTGGATAAACGCTCATCAGAAACCTTGATTAATTTATTTTGAGCTTCTGAACCATATGATATTAAACCTAAGCGATCATGAATATCAATTTGATTAGCTAATTTGTCGACTTTAGCTTGCTCAGCTTCGGAAAATTCACATCCAACTACTAATTCTCCCTTTTGAGATTTCTCTAATAATTCTTGTGGAGTCATTAATTGTGCTTCTTCAATACTCAATTTAGGTATTTCTCTTTCGGTATTTTTCATAATACTTCTCCTTTTTTTCTTTTTTGTTATATATAATAACACTTTTTTAATTTATTTCAATGTTTTTCTCAATTTGACGACATCTTCTAATTCAAAATATTTTATAACCGTTTCAAAATCTGTGATAAAATCTTCACCCTTGATGCCCATTGATCCAAGTTCGTGAAATGTTAAATCACCGGGTTGGGCACCAATTATTCTTTCAATTTCTTTGTGATCTTTTAAAAGATACCCGTGGCTTACGCGCCAATCTGGACTAACTGGTGTCGTTTCTACTAGACGAAAGATTACTCTTCTTAAGAACTCGACACGGCTGAATGGTCCAACACACATAGGTTCATTCAAGGCCATATCGACGTCTTTTAAGTTGATAGTTATATAGATAATTTCCCTTTTTCCATCTTTAGACTTCAGTTTCTGTTCGAGTAGATGAAAACAATTTAAGTTAACACTTATATTATTTTTTTCAAGGGCATTTATGAGGAGCATACATATTGCTCCGCGATTAAATATTTCAGATTCAGAGGAATGAGATTTGTGAGATAGGTCATAATTAATTGTCTTAAATTGCTTTGGGGCACCTCTTACAGCTCTTAGCATACATTTTTCTTCACCATTAAGATAGGCATTGATATCTACACGAGAACCACTGTATCCTCTTACAGATTTCATGCGACCAAAGTCAGATTCCTGAATTATCTCTATTTCTCCCATCTTACTTTTCTCGCGATATTTTTCATATGTTTGATCATAGCCATAAATAAGATGATTAAGAGTATCTTCTAATGACTCGCCGCGAAAGTGTTCATGCGGATCATCTGGCAATTCAGAATACAAAGTAGGAAATATTTCACGATGCGGTTCTGCCGTTTTCAAATATTCTACCAACTCTATTAAAGAGGGAAAATGGTAACGAAAAATAGTAGATCCGTCTATATCCTTATATACACGAAAATACTTATCCATTTTTTCTTACCTCAGGATGCATTTCATGAACAGTCTTTTCAAATGTTTTAACTAATGTTTTAGCCTTGGTGCTTGCGTCCTTGGTGTTATCATTCATATAGGAGATAATATTAGCTAAACAATCTGATTTTTTAGCTTCAATAAATTCATAGCACAAGATTTTTTCGGTCGTAAGTATGCCGTCTTCGATTTCCGTTTTCAAATCACGAAGATCACGTGTAGTTATTTGACCTTCAACCTCATCTTGCTTAAATTGATAATAATTATTGATGGCCTGTCTAAATAGCATAGCAAATTCATACCATTCTTCGTGTCCCTCTAAAATACTTTTTTCAACTTTTTCATCAAAATCAAATTTGACGTATTTAAATCTCTGCTGAATGGATTCATCAAATTTTTGACGCGCATTATAAGCACGATTTGCTCCCATACCAGCAGTATTTCCTGCGGCAATAATACGACAATTAGGATGCCTTTTTACATATCTTAATCCTGGGAAGATATATTCTTCTCCAACTTCGGCATCTAAAAATTCGCCTAATTTAATAGCTGCTTGAGCAACACTGTTATCAAGCTCGTTGGCAAATCCGATGTAACCGTTTAACCAACAATTATAAAAGTTGGATGGCGAATATCCGCCATGAGCTGTTTTTCCACCAACTATATCATGTTCTTCGGTAATATATCCGATATTCATAACGGGAAGGTCAAATAATTTTCCTAGTTGTTTGACAAAGTAATTTTTTCCAGCTCCACTTGGTCCATATAAGTATGGATAGAAATTTCTTAAGATGAAGTAAATACAGTCATCTATTGCTTCGTTGTATACTTCTCCTTCACTCTCTAATTTGGCCTTACGATCAAGCAACATCTTAAAGCGGTTTTGAAAAATTATTGAATCTTGAAAACATGGAAGAATTTCAGGAAGTTTCGACTCATCAATGGATTCATTTGAGACAATTCCCTCTTGGTTAGGAAGGATAATAGATTGACTTGGAACAACAATATTGGCATCAGTTTTTAATAGGGTACTCAATTTGCTTAGATCCACTGACTCATCAACATTTAGACGACTAACAATACTTTTTATTTCTTTTAAGCCTTTTTCGACTTCTTCTGTTGCTACTTGTCTAATGCTTTCAAGACCTTCTATTTCTGATTTGGTCTTCGTCTTGTATTGCGTTTCCAAATTAGATAAGTTTTTTGCTGATTCTTCTAATCTAGCAACAGCAGCAAGAGCAGCCTTTTTAGCTTCATTATTGGCTTTTTCATCAAGTTTATCAATAAGAACTCCAAAATCTTCTTGCAATTTTACATATAGTTCTAAGTATTTATCATCAATATCTCCCTGATGCTTATTAGAAATTTTTCTAAATTCTTCATCTATGCCAAGAATTCTCTCATCAAAGGCCTTGATTACCTTTTGTACTTCTAGTCTAAGTGAACGCAAATTTTCATTTAGTGCTTTAATTTTAGCTTCTTCTTTTTTATATGTATCAACAGTAGCAACACTTTTATTAACAAGCATTTCCATCTTAGCTAGGTAATCATCTGATAAGTTATCATAGACCCCCGCTCTTCTCTTTGCTGTTTCGATAGCATAGTCGACATTATCAGAATAATTTTCCATAAAATTAGCTGTTGTCAAAAAATGAGATAGCATAGAATTCAATTCGATATCATTGGTGGTATAGATACCAAGAGCAGATATAAGTCGCGTTGTTTCTTGAAAATTTTTTAAAGTTATATCATGCTTAATAAGCAAATTCATTGCTAAATAATAATTTTCAATTCTTTCAAAATGAGATAATATCTCTGTTGAGAAAATATTCCTTTCATAAATGCCATTAGGCATAAATAGTAAGAGAAACTGGTTGAAACGGTAGTCATATAGTTCGAATATCCTATATATCTCTAGGACTTCATTCAAGGTCTTTTCCATGTCTCTTTCACATAAATTCTTATTACTAATAATAGTCTTTATGACGTTAATAAAATTTTCCTCACTATTAAAATTATACATTTCTGGATCAACATTCAATAGGAAGTCCTTGTTTTCTTTACTTAAATAGGGATTCTTTTTGATAGATATTTTTATTTTTTCTAATTCTGTCAATTCTTTTTTGTCCTTTAAAAAACCCATTATTTCTTCATCTCCTCTACAACTTTTCTCATCATACTGGCATCTAAACTCTTTATGTATCCAAGGGAATCTTGATCTTTAGGATAATATGTTATGCCATCTTCAACAATCCTAAATTGAACTTTATTCTGCAGGACTTCATTATAATATTCTCCTTCATAAGGAATATAAGTAAAGAATTCTTGAATAAGGGATAGATTATCATCAATTCTATATTCTTCAATAACCCTTTTGCTCGATAAGATAGGAAGCATTACCCCATCAAGATCGGACTCTTCTTTATAACAGATACGTGTTTTTTTGATGTTTTCGACATCACTTATATAATGAACATCGCTTTTATTATTTTCTCTTGATGCAGCTATAAATAGTTTATTATCCAAACTATAGATAGCATATCCTGGATAATCTTGTTTTATAGTTTGGGGCAAATTACTATCTTCAAGAGGCTTATATTCTTTTTCATTATAGTAGATATATTGATCTTTATGGATTACATCAATCACTTCTTTTATGGAAGATTCTATCGTGAATTTGATTGTCCCGTTGATTTGAGCGCCTGCCACATCCCAAAGAATATTAATTCCATAATTTAAAAAATCAATTGCGGCATTAATGGACCTCGGACCATAGACATTGCCAAGAATGATATTATAACTAAAGTCATCTTTCTTCATAAATTTTATCGGGATTAATTTTTCTTTGCCGAAGACTTTTATTCGGAGAGTAAAATAATCGCGAATACCTGTTAAACTAATGAACTCTTCAACTGGAACACCTTCAATGGCATACATGATGGATAATATTTCAGATATTATCGGCATTAAGGAATTTAAATCATATCTCTGATAATCTATTTTGGCGTTTTCAAAGGGCTCATGTTCATCAAATGTTTCCTTATAGACATGTTGATACTTTTCCCTTAATAGATCTTCCGTATAATCATCGAATATTATAATATTTCTTTGATCTTTTTCGCGTTCATAGACAGCTGAAAGAGTATCTAGGAATAAGGGAAAATATTTATCTTTGCTAGAAAATGAAAGAGTTAATCCAGATTCCATTGTACATGTTAGAAAGACAAGACCTGTTTCTTTGACTAAATTTGTAGAAATAGCTGTGAGATTTTTTATCTTTGTACGTATTGCTATTTCATTTTCATCCATGTAATAGTATTTCATGACAGAGTCCCCCTTAGAATTATTGTATATAATAACAAACTATCGATGAATAATCAATAAAAAAAGCACGATTGTGCTTTATTCAGTTCTTAAGGCTTCAACTGGATCTTTTTTACTTGCCATACGCGATGGAATAAGTCCACCAATCAAATTTAATATAACACTTAAGATGATTAGAATGATTGCCGCAACAATGGGAATTGATGCATTGATATTTAGATTATTGGTTACATTATGAATGATGTTATTGATTATTGGGATAACAGCAAGAGTGAAGCCGATTCCGATTAAACCAGAAAGCAATCCAATAATAAATGTTTCAGCATTGAAAATTGATGATATGTTGTGTTTACTTGCACCAATTGCTCTTAAGATACCAATTTCCTTCGTTCTTTCTAAAACACTGATATAAGTAATTATTCCAATCATTATGCTTGAGACAATTAAGGCAATGGATACGAAGGCAATTAAGACATAGGATACCGAATCAACAATCTTTTTAACAGATGACATCAATATACCCATAGTATCTGTGTAGCGTATTACTTTGTCTTCTTCATTATTTTTCTTAACATCTTCATTGTATCTATCGATAAAATCAAGGAAGTTTTCCTTTGCTTCAAAAGAATAGAAAGTTACTGATATAGCTGTAGGATCTTCTAAATCTTGATAACCTAAATTAATTAAATTACTATGTTGATTGGCATCACTTGTATTGTTCATAGCACCCATTAAACGAGATAATTCTTTATCACTTAAATCAAATTTAAAGGCACTGGCTATTTTATTGGAATCAACATTAAAGGATGATGAAATACTAGTCATTAACTTAGTCGTCAATTCTCCGACTTTTGTTAGTATATTGCTCTTCATCTTTGCTTCAACCATGGAGTTGGCTAATTTTTCACAGGTAGCAATTATAACTGCTTGCTTCATGAAGTTTTCGACAGTTGGATTAATAGCACTTTCATCTATTATAGCAACAGGATTTTTAGGATCTGTTGTTAGCGATGGGTTTGTCTGATAAGAGGCCATAATATAGCTTTGTAGTAACCCATTTAACAGAGATGATGATGAAGTCTTGTAAACACTGGCAGGAACGATATACTCGCTTTCTAGTTTTTTAAATATCTTCGTTGCTTCATCAGTATTTAAGTATTCTTCAACTATTCGTGCGACATCATAAGTCGCAATTACCTTTACGGTAGTATCTCCCATATTAAGTGTATTAGTAGGGTTATTAAGGGCATATTTTAATACTCCTTTAGCTAACGATGTAAATGATGTTGTTACTAATTCTTTAGCTGGTTTAATATCTGTAGTAATGGATGATGATATCTCCTCCATATAACCGGCTGTCATATTTTTAATATCATCTTCTGATATATCCATTTTAAAAGCACTTTGTAACATTTTAGTATCGACAGATATTAGATCTTCAAAGTTAAGATTGTTTTTCTTTTTAGAATCAAATCGCGTATTAGAAAATACATCTATTTCTTCTTTTTCTAATTGTTTTTTTACAATATCGGTTTTGCTAGCATCATTTATTATTTTTTCAACTAATTTGGAATTATAGATAATTCCCCCAGTCATCATAGATGAGCCACCTTCTTTAGGGCATACTATTCCGACAATTTTTAGGTTTAAAGCTTTTTCATAAAGTTTTTTTACAAATTCTTCGTCATCACTCATATCTTCATAGATATTATATTTTTTATTATATTTATAAAGATCTGTTTTGTTAATCATCTTGTATTCAAGATTTAAAAAGTCTTTATAGGAAAATTCAAGAGGTTCATTGTCAATTTTGACAGTTTCACCGGTCATAACCTTAGACATTATATCGTATAGTTCATCCATATCTCTTATTCCCAGTAAATATAGAATAATATCGGGTATAGAGTTTTCATTTGGCAAGACAAGAATCATCTCGTCGTATCCCTTTGGCCAACGACCTTCAAGAACTTTAAAATCTTCACTTAGTGCCTCAATTTGTGCATCAGTATATTGAACAAAGACACTGGAATTTGATGAGAATGTCGACATAATTGAACTGCCACCAAACATTGATGAAAATATCGAATTTGGATTTACTTGAAAAATATCTTTGTCTTTTTTAGTATAGATAATTGGATCTATACTGTAGTTGTAAGTTATTCCTCTAACATCCTTACTTAATTCTTTATCATGTTCCTTTAAATAGTGTTTGAAACTAGTTAAATCGTTGGTAGTAACACTTGAAAACATAGATGCGAATTGTTGAGATTCTACTACTTTACCCTTTTCGACATTTTCGGCTTCGCTTGCCTCCATCATCGATAGCATCATACTGCTAAAATCCATTGTTTCAGAGGCGATAGTAAGAGGATAACTTGATAAAGTATCTTCCTGCAATTTATCTATATAGTTTTGAAATCCATTAGATAAGGAAAGAATTAGAGCAATACCAATTATACCAATAGATCCAGCAAAGGCCGTAAGAATGGTTCTTCCCTTTTTCGTAAGTAAATTATTTAAAGATAGACCTAAAGCGGTCATAAAACTCATGCTAGTCAAGAAGACTAGCAT
>CAJTKV010000002.1:0-20444 GCA_910577075.1 uncultured Bacilli bacterium | reverse complement strand
TGCTAGTCTTCTTGACTTTGGCTTTTTCATTCTCATTTTTTTTGACAGTCTCTTTGCTATCAAAGGGATTAGAATCGTCGGTTACTACGCCATCTTGTAGTTTGATTATTCTCGTAGAATAGTTTTCGGCTAATTCGGGATTATGAGTAACCATAATGACCAATTTGTCTTTAGATACTCTTTTTAATAAATCCATTATTTGCTTTGATGTTGCTGTATCTAAGGCTCCCGTTGGTTCGTCAGCCAAGATAATGTCTGGATTATTAATTAAGGCTCGAGCAATTGCTACTCTTTGCATTTGACCACCAGATAATTGATTAGGCTTTTTATAGATATGTTTTTCAAGACCAACTTCCTTTAAGGCCTTTTTGGCACGCATTGTTCTTTCAGACTTGGATACTCCAGATAAGGTTAGAGCTAATTCAACATTTTTTAATATCGTCTGATGAGCAATAAGGTTATAACTTTGAAATATAAAACCAACACGATGATTGCGGTAAGTATCCCAATCGCGATCTTTATATTTTTTTGTCGATATACCATTAATTATTAGATCTCCACTAGTATAGTTATCGAGACCTCCAATGATATTTAACATTGTCGTCTTACCAGATCCTGATTGCCCAAGAATTGAGACAAATTCACTTTCGCGGAACTTAATAGAAACGTCATTTAACGCTTTTTGTACTAAATCTGCTGTTTGATATATTTTGGAAACTTTTTTAATTTCTAACATTTAACTTCCCTCCAATAGCAACTATTATATCATATTTATGATAAATAATAATATTAATATTACACCCATTATTATAAAAAATTTTTTAGATGGTTCACTTATGTAAATTGTTTTAATATCTTTATTAATTAAATTCTCATCATGGATTTTGGTTTCATGGCATTTTAACCCCAAAGATTTAACATTTGAGATATCTTCGTCACATAAAAAGTAGGCACCAATATTATTATCATAATCTATATATGTGATGTTTTTTGGTAATTTTAAAACAAGCTTTATTAAAAGAATATCGCCAATGGCACCAATGAGATTGGTAATCGCAAGAAAAAGAACCAAAGAATTTTTAAAAATAATGGCAAAGGGTAAAGGTATTAAAGTTAAAATTAGAATAGGAAATAATAAAGATACAATAATTGCTTTTTTACTTATCTCCTCTTGACACATTGCATAAAAAACTCCCTTTTCTAAAATGGCCCCAAATTTAATATTTTTTTTATTTTTAGCAAATAAAGCATAGCCAATTCCATGACATATTTCATGAAGAGCAAAATAAAGAAACATGAGAATTATAGCTACTAGTGAAAAATCAAAAGTTGAAAAATACGTATTTTCAAATAAATAGATAAAGAATATGACATATAAAATACTTGCTAAAATATTCATCAATTTTATATCCATATCAAAACGATAATACTTTTTTATGTTCTTTCTTTTATTTGCCATAAAATCACCTATATAAATATTACCACAATTTAAAGTATTTTGTTATAATAATCATCAGGTGATTTTATGTTTCTAGCCATTAATGCCAATCATATTCTTAGCAATATTGAAAATCATATTTTTACAGATAAAGAGGTTAAATCCTATATATATGCCTTGGTCAACTATTTAGATTTGGGCGATTATTTTAAAGGAGTAATTATAAAGACTTTAAAAGATAAAAATCTTGCCACTTATAATTTTGATACTTTAAAAATAAAGATAGATACGGATTTTATAAGAATATTTGCTGTATTGGAATATGAACAAACTAATTTAAAAAAGGCTATTATAGCATTTAGCAATTTGGAAATATTACAGGCAATATATCACGAGATTGTCCATATTATTCATAACTATTTTGCCTTTGGCAGTATGATTCCCATTGGCTATCTATATCGCGTTGATATATGGGCTTTAAATGAACTTGATTTAGATGATGAAGAATATGACAAGATTCACGATTTAATGACTATAGAAAGAGATGCAAATATTACATCTTTAGAGAATATCTTATTTATCATTAAAAAATACATAAAAAACGATAATCTATTTGAGTATTATTTGAAAAAATTGCAATTCTTAATGCTAGAAGGTTATGATATTAAAAAAGATGTTATTTCACCTATGGAAATTTTGTATAATGATTTCTATAATTTGGATTTACCAAGTATTTCGAATATTGATTTATATGACCGCATTAAACTTGGATTACCTCTTAAAAAAAAGGACATTAGAACTTTTAAAAATAAGGAAAGATATATAATTCTTAAAAAAAACAACTTGCAAGAATAGATAAAATGTGTTAGTATAACACTCATTCAAGGGGGATTTATTATGAGTTTACATCAAACAGTAGATTTTTTTCTATATTGTAATGCACTAAGTGAAATAACACATCTAGAAGTTGATGATATCATAGTAGTAGTAAAAAGCGTATTTAAAGAAATTAATGATGGCAAAATAGATTGTGTACGTGGTTTTAAGAAAATTGAAGATAAATTGTATGAAGAAATGGGGCTAACAGTTGTTCCAGCTGTAGAAAAAAATCCTGTTAGAAAACAAAAAGTTTGCTAATGTTAGCAAGCTTTTTTTATTTATCAATAAAGTTACAATGTTGGCATAATTCTTCACATTTTTTATTCTCCTTAAAACAAGTAAGCATTTGTTGATATCTTTTTCCCTTTATAATATCTTCTAGTGCAGAATTATATATATTACCTAAATTTATTATTCCTTCGGCATCAAGACAACATGGTACAACAGTACCGTCAACTAAAATGGCAATATGATCTCTTAAGGCATAACAGGTTCCCGTATAATCCATAAGGTTATTGTTCACACTTGGCCATAAGAATTCTTTATTGATATTTAGAAAAATATTGGGAGCTAAAGTAGTATTTTTCTTTAATGTAGCAAGAGTTAAATTGGTTTTATATTCCTCATTTAAATATTGCAATATTTCTTGTGTATGCTCATTTTTTATCCATAAACGATAATTAATATATGTTTTGCGAGATAATTTGGCTGCTACCTCAAAGATGGGTCTTAAATACTCTTTTAGTGATAGCTTATTTGATTCATGAAAACTATGAAGAGAAATATTTAATTGACGAATGTTTTGATTATCAATTATTCTCGCGATTAAGTATCCGTTGGTAGTTATATTAATTTGATATCTTTTAGAGGCTAAATCGATAAGTTCATTTATATGAGGATGAAGCAATGGCTCGCCTAAGACATGCAAGTATAAATGGTTGGTATATCCCTCTAGTTTTTCCAAGATGATATTAAATTCATCTAAAGAGACAAATTTTTGAGGACGTTTATTATATGCACAAAAGGAACAATGCAAATTACAATTATTGGTTATTTCGACATATACTTTTTTAAACATAAATTCCTCCATTAACAAGATTATAGCATATTAAAACTAGGAATTACCTAGTTTTAACTATTGAATAATATTTTTTCTGATCTATATTGTCTTATTATATACCAAATAATAACAGCAATGTATATCACACTGGAAATAATCATCAAAGAAATATTTAAGATATTAATATTGCCACCGTTTACATCATTGAATATTTGTGTGAAATTCAAGAATGGTATTATTGAAGTTAAAGCACTTGTTTTAACATCTGTTAGAAATGCTATCATTCCCGGGAAAAAAGAAACAAAAGTAATCGGCGTTAAAGCACTTTGTGCTTCTTTAAAGGTCTTAGACATACTAGCAATAGCAATACTTATTCCGCTTATAAATAAGGAATAAACGATGATAATGATGATTGATAAAATAATTGTTGATATATTTGGCATAATATTTATTTCCTTATATATTTCAAAGGCACCATTGGCATAGGCAAGAGATACAAGGGATAAGACTAAACTTAATGCTCCTGTTATAATCGATGCTAATGTTACACTCATTAGTTTACCAATGATGATATCGCGACTTTTAATTGGGAAGGAAAGTAATGTTTCAAGTGTTCCTCTTTCTTTTTCTCCTGCTGTACTGTCTGTTGCTGGATATGTTGCCGAAATAGTTATAGCCATTATAATGAATAAGAAGGCATAACTAGTAATATATTCAGCAAAGAAGTTTGAAGTATTCTCTTCTGTTTGATAATCAATAAAAATAACATTAAATACTTGCTCAGGATTTAGTTCATTATTACTTAATATTCTCGCTTGTAAGACTTTTTTCCAAGCCTCTAAATAATTTTCAGAAAGTCCACGTGATTGCACGCTAGTTGACTTTTCCGCATCATAATTAATTGTATATTTATTCTCTTCAAGAGTAATAAAAGAATCTAATTTTCCCTCATTATAGGCGTTTTTAATCTCCTCTTCTGTTCCCTCTTGATATTCAATTTTAAATTCATCTAACAATTCTTTTTCTTCATTACTTAACTCGTAAGCAATACCAATCTTATTATAGTCCTCTTCTTTAGTATTGGATTCCATTTCGAATAAAGCAGACATTCCTAGAACTAACAATGGTATTAAAATAGGAATTATTAACATCATTGCTAGAGATTTTTTATCGCGAAAAACTTCACGCATCTCTTTTTTAAAGATATTCATTATTTTATTCTTCATATGAACCTCCTATTAAAGCAAAGAACGCATCACGAAGATTTGAGGTCTTGGTTTCTTTCTTAATTTCATCAGGAGTACCGGTTGCAATGATCTTCCCTTGATTAAGCATAATGCATTCATCACAGATATTTTCTGCTTCTTCCATATAGTGTGTTGAATATAAAATACACTTTTTATTTTTCTTTTCTTCCTTGATAAAGTCAAGAATTATTTGACTGGATATAATATCCAAGCCACTTGTTACTTCATCTAGAATATAATACTTAGGATCATGGATAAATGATCTGGCAATGTTAACTTTTTGCGTTTGACCTGTTGATAAGCGATCAATGCGATTATATAAGAATTTATCCATTTTTAAACGCTTAGATATCTCCTTTATACGCTTATCTATTTGGCTAGCTTCCATATCATAAAATTCACAACACATCTTTAATAATTCATAAGGGGAAATACTTTGATATATCTTCGTATTACCAGAAAGATATGCCAACTCTTTTTTTATCTCAATTTCATTTTGGGAATAATTTTTATCATCAAATTTAATAGTGCCATCTGTTGGTTCCATTATTCCTGCTATCATTCTTAGAAGAGTAGTTTTTCCGGCACCATTATGACCAAGAATGCCGATTACTTTACCCTCTTTAGCTTCAAATGATACATCATCTACGGCAAGAAATTTAAGGTGTTTTTTCTTGGCTTCGGTTTTAGTAAATTCTTTTTTTAAATGTTCAACTTTAATCATTTTTCTGCTCCTTTATTTACAATATGACTCTTTATATTTTAATGACGAATCACCAAAGTATATGTCATTATTATCATCTAGTGTATGACAAGCGATAACAGTATAATCTTTGCCACTGTATATAGATGTCCCACCATCTTTTAATGTTTCAACGGTTACATTACCTTTTTCGGTTTCATAAGTGAGATAATCAAATATTTGCTGGATATTAAATATATCACTATCTAAGGCTTTTATTAATTCGTATTCATTATCTCCCTTGTCATACAATGTAATACTATTTTTTGATCCATAAATAGAACGGTCATTAAGAGTTATGAGTTTCTTTATTTTCCCCTTTTTTACATTTATCTTTGTGATGTCACCAATTGATAGATTTTCAACATTATCATCAAGAGTAAACTCACTTAAATTAAAGTGTTTTTTGGCTCTGGCATCTAGTTCATCAAAAACTTTAGCAATAGATGAGTTTGAGTATGATGACATCTTTTTTCTTACGATGACAGGAAATAATTCCTCCATACTTTTTTCATATCTTTCTCCATCTTCTGGGTTTTCAAATGATTTAATCGCATCGTCTTCTTGATAGAAACGATAGGCCATAGAAGAACCTGATTCCTTAACAATTTTTGCATCAGTTGTATAATAACATTGTTCAGCTACCCAAGCATAGATATGTTCATAGTTTTTGCCAAAATATTTAACGCCATAAAAGCAAGTCGTTTCCTTTTGTTTACTAGCTAAATCTACCATATAATCATTGATTATTTTTTCGTATTTTTCTTTATTATTAGAATGATTCCATATAATTGCTCCTACGACAAGGAAAAGGATTATAAAGAATGTCAAAAATATCTTTTTCATTATTTACCTCTTATAACTAATTCATTGTATCCAGTATGTTCATCAAATTCACGAGTGAATTCATAATTTGGTAACTCTAGTATTACAATTTCACATGTACTATTTATAATAGTTCCATCTTTTAAATGCCCGCCTATCGTAACACCATTTTCATCGGATAACGAGATATGAAGATGAACATCATCTTTACTAATTGTCCCCATTAGACTAACAATTTCGTAATCTTTTTCCTCTTCGATATAGTTTATAGCTTTGGCTAGACGAATATGGATTTTTTTAGCACATACAACTCCTGATAAAACTGCTCCAGCGGCAATATTGTGCTCTTTGCTATATTTAATTATCTCTTGTTTTAAATCTTGATTTTCTGTTAAGCGAATTGCATGATACACTTTAATCTCCTTCTTTCTCTAGATTCTTCATTAATCTTTTTACTTCATCAATATCTAATAAGGCTTTTTCTCTTATGTGAGCATTGGCTTGGTAATAAAATATACCCATGAAATTTCCCGTGATTTTCTTTATTTCTCCAATATAATCAGTTAAATTTGATAAGATAAAGGATAAGTATATAGTCATTAAATAAGCTGAATCTAAATCGTCGACATCTCCGGTCTTTTTGCAGCCTTTAATATATCTCTTTAAAGAGGCTGCAGCTTGATAGAAGAATGCTAAATCCTCTTCATAATATTGACGTAATGCCTGATATTCTGGAGTTTTTCTAACAGCATTATTTACTATGCGCATAGATAGATCTAAGTATAGTTCTATTAAGCGAAATTTTATATAATTAGAATTGGTCTTTTTGGCATAACTGCTTACCGCTTTTAAGACTCCTTCGACGACGTATACTAGCTCGTCATTGCCATTATTAAATTCATTTATTTGTTCTAAAAGTTCATTTATTTCTCGTTCAAAATTGGAATTTTCTTCCATTTTATTCCCCCCTAAAAGCAATTTTCATTGATCATCTTTAAATCATAATAGAAGCCAACTTCTTCATACTCTTCATCTCCGATGGTAACAGTTTTCGTCTCGACTATTTGACCACCTAAATCGGTGTAGAAAGTCTTAGCTGATTCATTATCATTAAAACACCAAACGATCATATTCTTTTTGTTATTTTCGTATAGTTCTTTGGCAGTTTCTTTAAATAGAGTCGTACCTATGCCCTTATTTAAATGATCTGGTTTGATATATAAACTTACTAGTTCAGAATCATATTTTTCATTATTATATGAAAAGCAAGAATATCCCAAGACTTCATCATCTTTTACGGCAACTAATACGAGGTCTTTATATTCTTCAAAGGAGGCAATATATCTCTCTGTTTGACTTTTGTAATCAAGTTTATGTAAGTACTTAGATGAAATAATATTATCATAGGCATTGCGCCATCCATCAACTTTGATATGTGCCATTTGTTCTTGATCTTCTAATCTATTTTTTCTTATTAGATAGTCATCTGCTGGGGATAATAAGAGAATGGCTTTATGCATATTTACTAAGGCATCTATTAATATCTCATCTTCTAAAGCATATGTTATACGTCCAACTAGTTCTTCTGTATTGGGCCATGATATAGATTGACCAACGAGAAATCTTATACGACTACGCTTATAGAAAAATTTAAGTAAATCTCTTTCCGTATTAATCGTGTTTCCCTTATATTTCATTCCCTTTAATTTAGTAAAATCTAAAATAGCAAAGAAGCCGGCATCGGGAACTAAATTTTTAGGAAAATCAATGAATGGGGTACCTTTAAGAATTTCTTTAGCAAGGTTATCATCATTTATTCTCTCTTTAATTTTTTCCTCTACTTGATTGCGATATTTTGGGGATACAGCATCTATGCCATCAACTAATGCTAATAAGAGATTGTATTTGTATTGATAAATACCCCTTAATTCGCCAAAGTATTCATTATAGATCTTTTGTCTTTCTTTAGATGTATTAAAGGCACCGACTAAAGCTTGACCAACAATGTCAGGAGCTGAATCCATTCCTTGGAAGATGCGATTAACTAGTTCTCTAATGATTATCTCATCGGCGACGACAAAACCAGCTCTTAAAGAGGCCATTCCGTAACTTTTAGATAGACCAAATAAGGAAATGGTATTGCGGAAATATCCTGGTATGCTGGCAATTGGTTTGGCAACATTCTCTTCTTTGTATGAAAGATCACGATATACCAAATCATCAATTATAAATACTCCTCTAATGGCACAGACATCAGCAATTTTTTTAAGCAAATCGACATCTTTTTCGGACATTACTTTACCGGTAGGATTAGAAGGGTTCATATTTAAAAATGCTACGACTCTAGGAACGTATCCCTTACGACGATTATAGACTTTTTGAAGAGATTCATTAATGTCATCAATTTTTTCCGCTAATTTATCGGGATTTACAAGCCAATTATCATCGGCACTTAGGGGAAGTATCTCAACTTCAGCTCCGGCTCTTTCGGCACGAATTGTGAATAAGCCATAATTAGGTCCGGGAACGATAATAACATCTCCTGGTTTAGCAATAATATTTACTATGTAGTTAAACGCTATAGAAGTCGATGGTAAAAAGGTCAAATTATGAACGCATAATCCCGATTTGTCTATATCGTCAAAGGAATATGGCATAGTGTTAATAAATCCTAAGTTTTCAACATAATCTAGTAAAATTTTTCTTAGATTGTCATCACCTTCTGTATAGGGATAGCGATACATCAATGATTTATCTAAAGATTCCTTCATTCTTGCAATTGATAAGGGGAATGGCTTAAAATTTGTAGGATTTCCACCACCTAAATCGACGTCTTTGACAGTGGTAATTAACTCATCACGCACTTCATATCCATAGAAATCAATGGCATCCGCTATCGCTTGAACTGTGGGATTAAAGAATTCGCCATCATGACGTTTTCCAATATCTGGTAAACCAAATCTTCTATTGCCAAGATTGGGATTTTCTCTTAATAAACGATCTATTGCACTTGATTTTTTTAACATATAAAAACTTCCTATCTATTTATATAATATCACATATTATCGGGATTCCTTAACAATATTTGTTTAATATATCCATTTTTTTCTAGTTCGCGTTTTTTGTCCGTATTAGCTTGACTATATTCATCAAATAAAAAGGGATTATTTTTGATGGAATTATAAAAAGAATTTACAGCAAATTGAACTTGAGCAGTGTATTCTCTTTTATAACTAGTAGTTTGAGAACCAGCAATGCTTTCAATTATGGCACTGATGGATTGATCTTTGACATTATTGTGATAATAATACCCATAATCTTCATGAGAGAAAGTCTTATTAAAATTAAATTCTTTAATTAAAGCAAGCGCGTCGGCATAGTTTTCCTCATTAATAATACCCTGATATATATTGAATGCTCTACCGACGATATTCTTAGGATTTTCTCTATCAATAGTAAATAGCCATGAACAATTCGAATTATTTATTAGAACATCGAGATATTTTCTTTTTTTTCCGTCATCGCGAAAAGAAGGAAGTAAAGAAATAGATAAACGACTAGTATATTCGGAGAGAAGATAATCATAGGATCTAGCACTATTGAAGCCATATAATAAAGTGAAAATATCAGCATCTTTTTGTGGTTCAAAATCGCCAGTTTTACAATACTTTAATGCATTTTTCATAACTTTATTTTTATAAACAGATTGAATTTTAGCAACCGAAGCAATGCTATCGACAATAATTTCGCCATTCTCATATTTTCTTCTATTTTCTTCACTATCTTCCGTTAAATTAGAAGAGTCGTATTGTTTATCAATAAAGTTAACGACAAAGCCCTTAGAACGCTTTTCAAATGTTTGCCCTTTTAACTTTAAGAAATCCTCATCAAGTTGTCCTAGTTTTATCTTATATTCTTCACAAAAGGTTTCAGATACGGCTCTTCTTAAAGTTAATTCGCGATGCATTTTACTTACATCCGATTTTAAAGAAAGAAACATAATTCCGTAAGGTGTTTCAATATCTATTTCAAAGTTATCTAAATCTATATTTACAGGAATATCTGGTTCAGCAAAGTTGCCGATAAAATCATCTAAGATAAAAGATATATCCATACCTGCTATATTATTTAATATGGTATATAATTCACTTGGTCTTGGTCTCTTCATCTAAATCCCTCCTATAATTCTTTTTTAACAGTTCTACTACTTCACCTGAATTAACAGGAGTATCACCGAGTTCTATAGCAAATGTATCTAAAATTAATTCACGTATGTACTCGTAGTATTCTTTTGGTAAATTGACCAGACTTGGACCAATTAATTCCTCTTCTAAGGACTTTAGACGACCTTCATAAATTTTACCATTTATACTAGTTTGAAGGTTATATAGATAATTAAAACAATATATATAATTTCTCGAGAAACCTAAATTAAGGTAATCAATAATCGTTTTTACATCTTGAATAGACTTTGAAGTTAGTCGACCATGGAATAAGTCGTCAGCTCTTTCTAAAGTTTTATTGCCGCTTAGGAAATCAAATAATAAAATTGGCGATGAATTATTTACAGTTACTACATGGCTACTAGGAAATTCATCACGACGATAATTGGCAGCAATATAGTTTGGTATTCGCAAATTGATTACGGTTTTAAGTAAAGATCTTACACCTTTTAGGCGTGCTAAGTCTTTAAAATGCTGTAATAAGGGAAATTGATTTTCAATATCAAGTTCAAGAAAATTAGGGCAAGAAATTAGTTTTTCTATCTTGTTGTAATCAAAGACAAATCGCGTTTCCTCACTGCCAATTAAACGCTTACATGCATCATCATGATTACAATAGTCATAGCAACGAATAATATCTGTTAAAATCATTCCTCTTTCTCTTTTTTCTAAAGTTAAGCCATGTACTAAAAAGTCAGTTGGTAAGTTATCTAATTCAACGGTATATTCCTCATAGAAATATTCATCTATTTTGCGCGAAAATGTGATAATTTTTTTAGAAAATAGTTTTTTTATGCTAATAGTCATTGGTCCCTTTGGAGTTTTTACTTGGAATGTGTGATCCTCTTTAGGAATATTAACGGGTATATCAAACTCCAAAACATCTCCGACAATATCACCAACGATATCCTTTATTGATTGTTTTGTTAATAAATCTATGTATTCTGTCAATTCATTATCATAAGCATTATATTTTTCCATAAAGACCTCCTAAGTAATTGTTTGTTATTATAACAAATGATTAGATATTTTACTATAATTTTAGCTATTTAGAAGCAAAGAAAAATGCAAATTATATAATTTGCATTGTGTTTTAATAGCACTTGTTAATATTTTTTAATTACCATTAGGATATCCAACTAATTCTCTTAGTTCCTCAATACGACTTAGATCCATTTCATATTTTTTATTTTTGGTTCTTAGATAGTAAGAATTTAAACCTTCTGCAGATATTATCACTTTATCATTCTTATCAATAAAATATATGATGTTTTCATTTCCTATTCCTGCAATAATATTACTATTTTTTTCATCAAGTGAAATTGTTATATCTACGAACTTTTTTATTTCTTCTTCATTATCTATAGTTTTTAATATCTCATCTTTTGGACAGGCAACCGTTAGTGCATCACGATACTCGCATATATATTTTTTTTTAGTTTCTTTAATTCTATCCTTTATTTCTTCTAGTGTTAAATTCTCAAATTTTGGAAGTGTTGTATTTAGAATTATTAATAATACTAGTGAAATTGTTATAACACTTAATACGATTTTTTTATTAGCAATATTTTTCATATCTTATATTATTCCTTTTGTTATTTAAGACATTTGTAATTATCTGAATTAGAGGATAAAAATAGCATATCATGACTACCATTTATTTGATTACATACTTCAAGACGAAATTTAGACTTTGACATTTTATTATTTTCATCATTAAATTCATAAGCCGTAGAACCACCATCGTATGCAGCTAAAATTGCTTCCATGTTATCCGTTATATCTTTTATAGATATGTAGTTTTTAGATAGAGCATCACTTAATGCTATCTTTGTATTATCTTTATCACTATAGTATACTTCGCCACATCTTGAATTTATGACTTTACCATCTTCATACTTATAAATTTGTTTCTCTTTCGAATTACATTTGGCATTTTCCAAAATTATTGAAAACTCTTTCTTTTCGTCTTTTTGTGTCTTAGTGTATATTGTCTCCTTTAAATTCTCGCGATTTAGATATATAACCGATGCTACCGTTATTAAAACTATTATTATTACGCCTATTACTATTTTCTTATAACTTTTCATATTATACTTCCTATCTATTTTTCTTCAAAACTGGGATAACCAACTAATTCTCTTAGTTCCTCAATACGGCTTAAATCCATTTCATATTCTTTGTTTTTGGTTCTTAAATAATACGTATTAAATCCCTCTCCCGATATAATTACATTATCATTTTTATCCATAAAATAAATTGTTCGCCCATTTCCCATAAGTGTGACAACTTGAGGTTTTTCGCCATCATTTATGGTGATATCAACAATTTTTTTGACATCCTCCTCTTCATCTATTGTCTTTATTCTCTCACTTTTTGTACAAGGTACAGTAAGTGATTCTCTTATGGTACATATATAGATTTTCTCTGTCTTTTTTATTCTTTCTTTTATTTCATCTAATGATAAATCCTCAAATTTTGGAAGTGTTGTATTTAGTATTATTAATAATATTAGAGAAATTGTTACTACGCCTATTACTATTTTCTTATTACTTTTCATATTATATTTTCTCCTACCTATTTAAATTTAAATCCAACTAATTCTCTTAGTTCCTCAATACGACTTAAATCCATTTGATATCTTTTGTTTTTAGTTCTCAACTCATATGAATTAAATCCTTCTCCTTATATAATTACTTTATCATTTTTGTCCATAAAATAAATTGTTTCAGTATTTTCCATTATTGTAACTTGGTCGGTTTTTTCATCTGATGTGATATCTAAGATTTTTTTAATAACTTCTTCGTCTTCTATTGTTTTTAATCTTACGAATGCTGGGCAGGGATGAGTCAGTGATAGTCTTTCTCTACATATATATATCTTTTTTGTCTCTTTTAACCTCTCTTTTATTTCTTCTAGTGTTAATATTTTTTCCTCAATTATATTGGGTACATATGTTTTTTTGATAATTACTAAGGTAACTAACAGAATGATGATTAATATAGCAATGATGATTCTTGCTTTTTTCATATTATTTTTTTGTCTTAATTCTTTAATAAATAAACCTGTTTTGTTGTTATCCATATAACTCACCTCTATAATTTTATTATAGCATATTATGATGATTTATTGGAATGTTATTTATAGTTCTCTTTTAACAATTTAATGATATCTTCATTTTCTAGGGTACTAGGAGAAAAGTCTAAATCAAAGGTGGATAAAACTAAGTCTCTTAGATACGCATAGTATTCACTTTTCATTTTTGTTATACTGGGTCCGATGTAGTCCTCCGTTAAGCTATTGATGGTACCAAAGTTTTCGTTATTATTTGACCAAAAATGTCCATAATAATCAAATAAATTAAAGCCATTAATATTATTTTCTCGATAATCTTCAGGGGTAATTGCCCATGTTATCATCTTTTTTAAATGTTCTATACTTATCGATGATATATTGGCATGAAATAAATCATCTACTATCTCTAGCAATTTCTCATCTTTAATTCCCGAATATAAATGATTAAAAGTATGAGAATTTATATCAAAATTAAATGTCAAAGAAAAGCCATCCTTTTGATGAAGTCTTATGATATGCCTAGGTATTTCCATATTTATTCTTGATTCAACTAAAGGAGTTATTCTTTTCGATGTAAATTTTTTATAATCTCCTTTGATTAATTCAAGTTGCTTATCAAGATCAAAGAGCCAAAGATACAAGCCGATACTATATAATTGTTGACGATTATAAACTCTTCTTTTCTCACGACTCTTGACCATTCGAAGAGGCTCTTCATTTTCCTTGATGCGTTCATATTCGCGATTTATCTCGGTTAAGATTATTCCGTTTTCACGATTTTCTAATCTTAATCCCGACACTTTATTTTCAATAATAAGTTGATTGAGATCAATAATAAATTCTTCATAGATAGTGTCATCTATTCTCCTCGTTAAAATGAGAGTTTCTTGATAATAATCTTTATCATATTTTATCTTCATTGGTCCAAGAGATGTTAAAACATCAATAGTTGTACTGCCATTGGGGATATTGACGGGTATATCAATATCTAAAATATCCCCGGCTATATCTCCTACTAAATCACTTATATCAAATCCCACAATAACATTTATATAACTTGTTAATTCATTTTTATATTTATCATATTTTTTCATATATACCTCTATAAATAATATAATTAGAAAATAAAATGCTGTATATTATTTTATACAACATTCTTATTTATTTCTTTTTTGTTTCAGTATTATTGATAATACTATTTACTATATCACAGTTATCCTTCATCTTATTCATAACACTTAAAAATGTCGACATTTCGATATCACAAGATGAGGTAATCTTATCTTTATGGTTTAGCAATTTATCAAAAAAGCGAGCTAATCTTACGTTATCAGGAAACATACTTTCAGCTTTGTCTTCAACAGTAGTAAGCATCATTATCAAATAACTATAATCGGCTTTGTCCTCCCTAATTAGAGGAATAATTTCTTTCATCTCTTTAAAGTTTTTACTTAAACGCTCTATAGAGCTAAATTCAATATCTTGACTAAAAAGAGGAAGATAAGATTCTAAGTTATCTAATAATCGCATTATATAATCCCAAGCGTCATATTTTCTTACTATGGATTCAAGACCCCTTTTAGTTTCAGCAGCTACAACTATCAAAGTTCTTAACCTTTCATAATAGTCTAAATTATCGTATTCCATCTGTGTCATAGTGTCACCTCGTGTGTATTATATCATAAAATCTGGAATGTATATATTTTTTTATTTTAACCACAATATATGTAGGTGATTATATGAAAGAAAAAGAATGTATAAATGTATTAGATGAGTTAAATAAGGGTGCTTGTATGGGAATTGATTCCATTAATTTTATCTTTGATAAAATTGGAAACAAGGATTTAAAAAAAGTATTAAATGAACAAGTTGATTACTATAAAAGTATTACGGATAAAATTGGAAATTTATATCCAGATTATAGTTCAAAAGACCCGCATGAAACAAATGCCATGGATAAGGCTATGACATGGTGGGGAATTGAAATGCAAACTTTAGTTGATAAAAGTGATGAAAAAATTGCCGAATTATTATTAAAGGGAACTAATATGGGAATTATTGAAGGAAGAAAACTTTTAAATCATAAAGATACAGATTTGGAAGTAGAAGATTTAATTGAAGAATATATCGAAGTTCAAGAAGAAATTGTTGAAAAACTTAAGAAATTCTTATAAAAGATTTAAGATCACTTAAAAAACGTGCTAGTTAATAGCGCGTTTTTATTATCTATAATCAGGAAGTGCGCAGATGTCTAAATCAATATCTATTGTATTTAATAATTGTTCTAAATATTTATTATTTTCTCCCTTTTGGATTATATAATCATGATTATATTTTTCTCCAAGAATAAAATCACTGCCTGATGCTCTTGTATAAATTTTATAATCTATTTGATTATCATTAAGAATACTATCATTTTCATTTATACTATTATCCAATATTTTAGTAATATCATAGTCATATTTTCCTTTTATTGATTTAGTATAATGTAATTTTAAAGTGCATTTTTGAAATGGTCTACAAGATTCATAGTCCGTGAATAATTCATAAGTTCCATCAGCATACAAAGATAAGCTTACAGGTGTACATTTTTTATTTTTTTCAATTATAATAACTACTTCCCCGGGATTATCTAATCTAGCAGTTCCTTTTCCTCTTATTTGGCTACTTGAACCAAAAAAGTAACTAAATAGATAAATTCCTGTACCAATGATGGTTAAACCAATAATTATTAAAACAATTATAATTTTTTTATTTTTCATTTTTCAATTTTCTTCCTTTATTTTTTTAAATATTTTATTAATTTCGTGTCATATTTTTTCTTCTTTTCCATTTTAGCATACCATAAAATACATAATAAAGATAGGTCCTGTTAAGACCTATCTTTTATTAAGTTTTTTTAATTCAAGAACAGTATCTTTTGTTAGAGTTACTAAATGTTTTCTTTCCCATTCAAGGAATTCCTGTCTTTCTTCTTCGGTCTCTAGTTCTTCATGGTAATAGTGTTTGGTAAATTCACCACATGAACTGCCGATTTCCCTTCCTGGAGGCGAATAAGTTCTTACCTTTACTCCAGCTTTTGTTTCAATGGTATTAACCCATTTTTCTTCATTTTCACTTCTTTCCATATCCGTTTTAGGATTAAAGCGAATAAATTTAATAGGTATATTATACCTAGACAATAGAGAAGTAATTAAATTAAGTTCTTCTTCTCCATCATTAACTCCCTTGATTAAAGTATAATGAATTTCAATAGGATCGCATGATTTATGAAACACTTTGTAAGCAGATACAAATTCTGGATTACTTAAAACACAGTGGCGATAGTAATCTAGTAAATCTAAGGCTTCTGTAACTGAAACATTAGTTGATGGGATAAGTTCACGTCTTTCTTCATCGATTGGTGTATGTAAAGAGAAATGTAATTTTAATGGTTTACTATATTCGTTTACTAAAGATGTTAAGGCTTTAACATTATCATTTGGCATCATAGTACTTATAGCATAACTAACATTTTCATATCCTAAGTCTCTTTTTATCTCCTCTTCATGAGCGAATACTTTTTTAACTAAATCTAAATTAAGTAAAGGTTCTCCTACTCCCATAAAAGATATTAATAATTTATCCTTATCTGTTATACGATTATCTTCTTCATCTCTTACACTGCGATATAACGCCTCTTTAAAATCTTCATATTTAATTGGAACCATTTTCTTATTTAATTTATTATTAGTTAAATGGCACATCTTGCATCCTAAATTGCAAAAGTGATGTGTTGGTACACATACAACATCTTTTGCTTCCTTATTGAAAAGAAGTGTTGCTTCAATTATTTGTCCCCCATTCTTTTCAAATACACTTTTTAAAGATCCATCTGTATGGTCTTTAAATACTCCTAAACTTTTTAACATTTTGTTTTATCCTACCTTTCATAGTTTCAGTTTAAAACAAAATGTTGAGCTTGAAAAATAATAAAAAGGAATGGGATAATTCACGATTTGAATGCCCATTCCTTTTAGTTATGTCCTTATGTTTATATAGATATACCTTCCATGTAATCGTTAATGAATTTTCTCGATGAAGGAGTTAGATAATCCTCATTGTAACAAATAGCAATAGTTACCTTTGGCAACTCCTCTTCTATTTCAATTTTTTCGATTTCACTGTCAATTAAATTCTCAATAACGTAGCCTATCCCCAAATCTTGTTTAACAGCTCCGATAATCATTTCGCTTGTATGAATGTTTAAAACATCTTCTACTTCAATATTTTGATCAAAAAATAGAGAATCTAAGTCAAGCCTATTGGCTGTATTGGGTACGGGTAATATTAGTTGTTTATCAACTAAATCTTTAAGACAATGAATGTCCTTTATACCTTTAATCTTAGAGTTCTTTTTAGAGATAAAGGCATAGTTTACCGACGTCAATTCTTTAATTATTAGTTCAGTATTTTTAGTACTAACAGGCATTGTATCAATGAAAAAGTCAATACGATGCGATTCCAGCAATTCCATTAATTTACTTGTTGAACCTGTCATTATGGTTATTTCAACATTGGGATATTCCTTGTGAAAATCCATAATACTTTCAAATAGATAAAATGATCCAATGTTAGAGGGCATGCCAATTGATAGTTTTCCCTTTGTTAAGGAGACATCTTCAATTATTCGTCTTTCAGCTGTAAGTAAGTTATTGAAAGATTTTTCGACATAGGTAAATAGGTCTTTTCCATAATCAGTCAGTTCTACGCCATTAAGTGTTCGATAAAATAAAGTGACATTTAATTCATTTTCTAATTTTTTAATTGCCTTACTTATGGCGGGCTGAGATGAATAAGTTTTTTTGGCGGCCAGAGATATGCTTCCATAAGTTGCCACATCATAAAATGTTTTATAAAGGTTTAAATTGACATTGCTTTTATACATTTTTTAAGCCTCCTAGTAATTTATTATTTTAACAAAGAATCATTAAAAAGAAAAGAAGATATTTTATCTTCTATAATTTCGAGCAACTTTTATTTTTTCTTTTAAATTTTGGCGTTTTTATCATGACAAATAGGTATTCATATTAAATAAGCATTATATTTAATTAAATTTATAGTTATCGGAATTAATGGCTAAAAATAATTGATCATTTAAGCCATCCAAAGTAGCACAGAATTCCAATTTAAAACTTGTATCTGATATAGTTTTTTTCTTTTTATTATATTCGTATACTTCTGTTCCGTCTAAAAAAACGTCGCCTAATTGCATTTTATCGGAAATGTCCCAAGTTGTAATATAGTCTTTTTCAAGTGCTATGCTTAAAGGAATTTTGTCATTTGATTCATCAGTATAATATATTTCGCCACATCTTGAATATATGTTATAACCATCTGGTGATGTATATATAATTTTTTCTTTGGCATTACATTTACCATTTTCAAAAGTTAGTTTAAAATCCTTTTCCTTACGTTTTACACATTCATAATTATTGGACTTTGAAGATAAAAATCTTTGATGATTTATACCTTCTTCTTTATCACATATTTCAAATCTAAAGCTACTATCTGATATTGTTTTGCTATTTTTATCGTATGCATAGACAGTAGAGCGACCATCAGTATCTAGTGTTTTTAACTTTTCTATTATGTCATTTATAGTGATGATTTTTCTGTCTATAGCTTCTCCAAGTGATATTTTGTTATTGGTTTTATCAATATAGTAAACTTCGCCACACATAGAAGTTATGCTTAAATCATCCGAATAAGAATAAATAATACGTTCAGATAAATTACACTTAGCATTTTCGAATTCTATTTTGTATATCTTTTCACTAGTACCAAGTCCTGTATTGTGATAAAACAACCAAAATATTATTAAAAGAAAAATTATTATTAAAATTATGACTATCTTTTTTTTCATATTTTCTCCTTACTTTATTTTAGCACATATGACAGAAAAAGTTAATAGTTGTATATTAAATATTGAAAGTAATAAAATAATATGATAGAATTAATTCGTTGGCAAGTTATATCTAGGGGCGTGGTATAATGGTAGCATAGGAGTCTCCAAAACTTTTGATGGGAGTTCGATTCTCTCCGCCCCTGCCATTAAGAATTTTAGTTGAACTTTCAACTTAAAATATCGAAAAATCGCTGGAATTATAAGGGTTTCAGTGATTTTTATTTTTACGGAAAAATGGTATAAAAAATGGAATATGAAGTAAGTAATTTGATTAAAGATGAGAAGCTAGAGAAAAGAATTGTAACAACTTGTATGTTTAATAATGTTAAGTATCAATTTAAACAAGGAAGAATACTAAAGATTAAAAATACTAATCTTAGTCTTATAGAACCCCATAAGGTAAATATTACTATTAAGGATAAAGATATTATATTGATTTACTTTGATAAGGAGAATTTGTTTCTCTATAATAGAAGTATGCCAATTACAATTAAAACTCTAGATACCCTACTTAAAAATATCAAACAAAACTTAGTTAAGGTATAGAAGATTATTGATGAAATAGTCTTCTTTTTTTAATGATTTTATCTCCATGAGTCAACACACTCGTATTATATTAGTAGAAGATAAGGAGTGTTGATTTTATGACTATATTTAAGTTGAATTTCAATGAAATTATTCCACCGTGATATCTATATTATTATTTATTAAGAATATATAATAGGAGAAAAATATATCCCCTCTTATATATTAAGTTAAGTCATAGTAGTTATAGATTAAAAGGAGAAGAATTTGAAAGATTTAACTATTTATGTTAATAACGATTTAATTATAGCCAATAAAGGTTATAATTATGAGAACTGAAGTTAAGAAATTAAGAGATTATGATATCGATTTAGAAGATGAAGTAACATTAATAACTTATAATTGTCATCATCACGAGATACTATATGTTAAGAATAAGAATAGTAAACCTAGAATTAAGTTATTACCTAATCATATGTATCA
>CAJTKV010000001.1:78247-122188 GCA_910577075.1 uncultured Bacilli bacterium | reverse complement strand
ACAAGTTACAGTTTACATTTAACACTATTTGTGTTATTATTAACTTGTAATGAAATTCCGTTGTTGCTGGAATGCAATACGGGGGAAAAGGAGTCTGCGGACTCCTTTTTCTTTTTAAGAATTCTTTTTATATATTAATTTAGACTCTTGCCATTCAGAATATAAATTCATAAGATATTTTCTAGCATATACCATCATATCCTCTCTATAAATAGAATCATCGTATAACTTATGGCATCTTTCACAATTAGTCATAACATTTTGTTCAATACCTAATCCCAATTGTGATCGCTTTATATAGTGACTGTTAGCAAGATTCCACGGCACCTCTTTATCACAAAATATACACCTGTGATTATCTCTTTCCCATACCTTTAATTTTACTTCTTTAGGTATTTCAGTAGCTTTAGTTAAATTATGCTTTTTACCTTTGATAGGTTTATTAACTTTAGTTACTTTGCTTTTACTAACATTATTCTCTTTATATTCTCTATGTTCACAATTTGAACATAATTCTTTTGTTAATTTTTTATCATGATACTTACACCATATTTCTTTATTAATTTTTTGTTTTATATACTTACATTTACTCATAAATTTGCTATAATTTTAATACGTGAATGTTTACAATTTTTAGTTTTAAGAACGTTTAAATATTTGACTATTACGTACACGTTACGTACATAATAGCCTTTTTATGCGTATATTTGTGATATTCCCTACGGTTCGACTCCGCTCGGGTCCACCATTAAGTAATTTACAAACAATGTGTTTGTTTAATATAGATTAGAAAATAAGTTAATTGGGAGTTTTGGATGAAAAAAGTTGTTTTAAATGCTGAAAAAGAATTAATTATTAGAGAGAAAAATGATATTTTTTCTTCTAAGTATGGAAGAAGTCAATATAGGGAATCTTGTAAAGAGATTATTGTTAAAACAGATGATCAATTATTATGTATTGGAATATGTTTTACAAATACATTCAATGGTAAAGATGAATTTATACAATATAATTCAAGATGTGTTTTATTCTTTGAAGGAAACAGCATTACTAAGCAATATCATTTAACTCGTGTATTTGATATAGAAACGATGCGATCGGTAGTTATGACTAAAGAAGAAGTAAAGGAAAAATATGATATAGATTTGCCAGAGGAAATTAAAAATCCAACAACAAGAACTCATAGAAGGAAAAACGGCAATAGACGATTGGCATATTTGGCAAGTTGTTAAAGAAGATTCAATTTATAAATTGAATTTTTTTATTATAAAAAATATTGCATTTTTTGGAGTATCTTCTTATAAGTTCTTAAATGTCTTTATAATCTTTATTTACAAGCATTTAAGATATTTTTAATTTTAGAAGATATTCACATATATTTTTATAATTTCTTATATTTTTACGTTAAAAAGTAGTAAATTAGTAGTAAAAATTTAAATATTTTTTGAAACATTAATTTTAAATATTAAAAAATGCTACAACATTGTATAATGTTAAAGTATAATCTTATGAGTGAGACTAGTGGCGTAGCCACAAAGTCCTCGCCATAATAAGGCATAGTATTACCCTTATTATGTAGCATGAAGCATGTAGCAATATAGTTTATAATATCAATTATAATTATTTAATTTAGTGACTATATCGCAGAAAATTGATATAATTTATTTAACTTGCTATATAAAAATTAATAACAAAAACAAACGAGAAGGAGAAATCGAAATTGAAAATATCGAAAAAAGTAAAAATTGGACATAACAATTATTATATAATTGTTAATTTAGAATATATAAAAAAAGAAGAAAATTTTCCTGTATTATGTTTAAAAAATTATAAAGATAAATATTGGGATGGAGGCGATTGCTCAATTTTAATTGAAGAAATAGAAAAAAATTATACATCAGAAAAAGCCAAGCAATATGATAAACATATTGGCTTTATGTCAGATGTTTTGTATATCTATGATAGAATACCATTTATAGATGGTATAAAAGATTTTTACATTTCCGAAAAAGATAATATACCTTACTCAGAAGGATACATTTCAAAAAAGGAAATAGATAATTATATTAAAGAATTTAATATAAAAATGAACCCCAATCCTAATTTTAAACTTTGGGATGGTAGAACTTGGAAATTATAAAATAAATTTAAAAATTAATTTCGAAGTGGTAAATAAGTAGTGAAATCAAATCAAATTCTTGTATTTTAACCTTAAAATAAAGGCTTTTTATCAAAAACCAAACTTTTTTATGAAAAAAGATAATTATAGGGAGAAAGAAAAATGAGAGTTTATCGAGTAATAGAGGATGTCTGGTTTTATTTAGAAGATGGTAGAAAAATAAATGAATATCAGGATTATATGAATGGAATTATTAGTGTTCCTAAAACTAGTTTTAATGATGGAATTAATACACATAATTATGAAAAAGGAGTTAGTTATTTGCACTTTTTTCACTTTTATGAAGGAGCGTTAGAATATGTTTCCGGTATTGATTCAATGGGGTGTGATGATAAGTGTTATATTGTTTCCTATGATATATCTGATGATATACTAGATAAATATAGAGGGCTTGGGATATATCCGGAGAGTATACATCCTGCTGTTCCTTTATTAGAATATGCAATCCCTGTTGACAAATTAGATAATCATTTTATTACGGGAGAAATAAGAAAGTATAATTTAAGAGATGAATATTCTTTAGAATATAAAAATTACTTGCTTGGAGATTATCAAAAAGTGATTGATGAACTTGATGATGAAAATAAAAGATTTATTAAGACGTATATCGAGTCTCAAAAGCGATAATAATTTAGCTATGTTTTGGCATATGTCAAAATATTATTTAATTCTTAATGATATTTTCTATGTTATAATGATTATAGGTATGTAAGATGAGGTGATAAGATGAGTATATACAGTAATTTGTATGGCGAATTATTAGATGAAGTTGAGGAAAGTAATAAAATAATCTGGGGAGAATATAGTGATTCCGAAAGGAAAAAAATTAAAGAGTGGAATGAGAGGTTGGGTGTGGATGATGTCTTATTTTCAACGGTCTTTCGCGATAAATATTTTCTATCAAACTTAATTAATGTCTGTCCTGATGAATCAGAGCAATTTAAATATGCCGAGAACACTTATAAATTTCTCAAAGGCGATGCTGATTATGATGATAATTATGTTATTTTTACTAGAAGAGCTGTTCCGTCACCAACTCCCAAACCAGAGGCCTTTTGGTCGAGTAATCAGGTAATTGTACTCAATGGGTTAAAAAATGAGATTCCCGCGGGATCTGCTCAAAGACTTTATAGTGTGATAATGGTTACGACTTTAAGTAGATTAAAAAATCACGGTCTAGCTGATCACGATGGTGGCGGAAGTGATGGGGAGATTTGCATAGATCCCGATAAACCTTTTGATGATTTTCTGTTTACTTATAAACCAGAACATGAATTGGTAGATTTGCGAGAATATCAAAAAAATGGTGGAGAAAAACCGGAAGATATATTAGAACAATTAAAGGAAAACGCCGAAACAAGAAAGTTTATGCAAGGATTTCGTATGTAGTAAAAGAAGGAGGGATATATATGGATAATAATAAAGAAAAAGCCCGCGAATTTGTAAGTAAAGTTAGGGAGTTAGCAGCCGAATATGATTTGCCATTTTTTATCGTAACAGATGGAGCAAGTGCGACAAGTAATAATGGATGTGAAGCCGTGAGAGTAGCAAGAGATAATCATATAAAATATGAACTTAGCAAAGGGTATGATCCTTATGAAGATTGGAGCAAGGATAAAAACGAAGAGGAAAATCAGGAATAGGTAACATAATATAATGTTAGGAGATTATTTGTTTATGTGGAGAAATGATGTTAAAGATTTTATGAATGGAAAAAGGGAAATTGTTAAATTTTCACCAATTGATGTAACTTTAGATGTTAATGATTATGATGATACATTAATTGCAAGATTAGAAAGACCAGATTTGATATTTGGTGTTACATTTTTAGCTGTCCCTTTAAACTATGAATATTTAGAAGGAAAGAAAGCACTTCATCCAATAACAAAGGAAGAAATTCCAATAATACTAGTGGATACGGAAAAACCATATTTAGGAATACCTGCTCATATAGAGAAAGATTATCAATTAGCTATTATGTGCGATATTCCGATTAAACAGGTAGTAATGCCAGTAAATGCCAGTTTAGATGAAAATAAACCAAGAGAAGATAAAGAATGGTCGATAAGAGAAAATGTAGTTTTGGTAGTTAAACATTGGAGTGAAGATAAATATCTTTTTATAGATTATAAAAATCAGTCATGGAAGTGTTTTATATCAGGAGGAGTAGAAGAGGGAGAAACTCCTAAAGAGGCAGCAATTCGCGAATTAAAAGAGGAAAGTGGATATTTTAACTTAAAAGAAATAAGAGAGATGCCATTTAAAATGGCAAATGTCTTTTATGCGGCGCATAAGGGAGTAAATAGATATTCTAATGTTACGGCATTTTATATTGAACTTCAGGATAGTGTGCGTGTAGATCTTGATGAAAATGAAAAATCCGAACATGAAGTAAAGTGGGAAACAAAAGAAAATTTATATGAAATATTAAAGAATGGTTTTACAGATCAAATTTGGCTACTTAAACAACATCTTAATGAGATTGGTGCCTATACAGGAAGAGGAAAATTTATTAATTCTGACTTCTTAAACAATCTAGAGAATATGGATGAGGCTTATAATCGAGTAATAAATTATCTCAATGCAAAATAAACTCCAAATAATGGAGTTTTATTGTTGTTAAAAATGTGTTAAAATAGTAAACAATTTAGGAGGAATACTATGTATAATTACAAAGGCTTTACATGCACAAAAGATGTATTACTTTACTTGGATGTCTGTAGAGAAGAACAGGAGCAGGTTTTTAAAAAACTTGACGCTTTAGAGATTAAATTTTTTGATCCAAATAAAAGAGAGTTAAAGATAGAAAAGAAAAAACTAAAGCAGCAATTAACTATTATAAGAGCAAGAATCCAAAAGTGTTTGAAAATTTTAGAAGATGGAGTAGTTTTTGAAAAGAGAGATTTATTAAAATTTTTACCAAAGTATTTATCCTTAAAGGAAAAAGAATTATATGTTTTAATGCCAAATGTTACAGAAGATGATTTTTTAATGAATTTAATAACTAAAACATATTTTCTTAATGTATTTAGTACAAAATATAACATAGTTACGACTGTTCACAATAAGAATAAATTAGAAAATCAAGGACAAAGTGGTTTGTGTGGAGGAGAAACCGATGATATAAAAGATTATCTTTCTATCTGTGAAAACGAAAAATATATTTGTTTGAGTGATGCGCCTCAATATTCTTTGTTAAATGGCACGGAATTGAATGAGCTTTTTTCGGGGTATCCATATATACGAGATTTAGCATTTGATTTAATAGATTTAAAATTAGAAAATCCCTTTATGAGTGATGAAGAGAGATTAAATATAATTTTGCGAGATTTGCAAAAAAAGAAGAGATTACCAAATAATTAATCAGTTAAGTATAAGTGTAAATATTTAATGGTAAAATAAGAAAATTAAGGGAAGATATGATACAATTGTGCTAGGTATATAAAGAGGAATTATAATGAAGGAATTGTATGAATATAAATTAGATTTATTATATTATGGGATATCGCTTAGTCCTAATTGTTATCAAATGTTAAAAAAGGGTAGTAATGGGCAAGTCAATAATGATGATTATATTACGACTAAGGGACTTATGGTTTTACTTGATAATAAAATCTATGTTAATGCTAATTTATATGAAGCAAGCAAATATCAAATTGATTTTGAAAATGATGAATTCTGTTTGCTATGTGAAGGATTAAAGGTGTGCTCTGTTAAAATAATTCAGCCACCAGATTATGCATTAGATAAAGTGGCGTTGAGTACAGGAAAATTAATAACCGATGTTGTCAATGTCCATGGTGATAGATTAAGGCTTCAGCCAATAAGTGGGTGTGCTAATCATTGCAAATTTTGTGATATAAATAAATATGGCTATCAAGAATGTAGTATTGAGGAGTTGGATGAAGCATTTACCTATGCAATGAAAAATGTTTCATTTAGGCATGTCCTTATTAGTGGTGGAACGCCTAGGAGCCTGGATGAAAGTTACGAATATTTAAATAGGGTTTATAAGTATTTTGGAGAAAAGTATGGAGATAATTATCCAATAGATATTATGTTAGTTCCTAGAGGATTAACGGTTAGAGATGATAATAGTGATGGTTACAGGAGTTTTATAAAAAGCCTTAAGAATTGGAAAATAAGCGGATTATATGTTAATTTAGAATTATATAATTCTAATGCTAGAAAGAATCTAATACCACAAAAGTCGCTGGTTGGATACGATAATTATTTAAAATTCATAAAATTGGCAGTAGAAGTATTTGGCATAGGAAATGTTAAATCCTGTTTAGTAGTTGGGTTAGAAAGCATTCCCGATACTTTGAAAGCAGTTAAGGATTTATGTGAGATTGGCTGTGTACCTATTTTGAGTCCATATGTGCCAATTGATGACAGTATTGATGCGCCAACACCAGATTTTATGAAAGAAGTTTTAATTAAGACGCGAGAGATAACGGAAAAGTATAATATTGATTTAGGACCGTCATGTCAATCTTGCCGACATAATACGATTCACTTTAAATAGGAGGTTTTATGATGAGACAGTATGAATATGTTGATTTAAGTGATGAATGCGAATATGCATTAAATGAGTGCGTGTCGAAAAGCAGTGTGGATAGTATCATGAGAAATTGTAGCCTTGACTTTTCCAATGTTCCTTATAAACAGTTGGCTGATGAAGCGAGAGATGAAGTAATTGATGGAAAAAAAGTTACGTTACTTCCAATGGGATTAATAAATGATAAGGTCAGACATTTTTTAGAAATGGACATCAAAAACATTGGCAAGAGAAGAGGACTTGCATTATTTAAAAATTTGATCACTACTCCCAATGAATTTAAGACATTATATTATCCAGAGTTTGCAAAGGCTGCAACAAAGGAGCAATTAACGAGAATCTGCAAATCTTACATTGAATATTACAGAGATTCTTTGGATGAAACGTGGTCTGATGAAACTTTTTATGAAATGTTTTCTGAATTGAAATATTTAACTGTGAAGTATGCTCAAGGAGAAGATGAGGAACCATATGTTATTGGATTCTTTGGCGCTTATGAGAGAAGTGGTGCAACGGGAAAGTGTCTAACTAATGCAGAATTGTATGTGATGCCAGAATACCGAAAAATGGGAATAGCAAAGAGATTGGTAGGTTTGTCCTTTGATCAAGCAAAAGCTAATGGAGTAGAAAGTTTTGATTCAATTACCTATCGCATTGAAAATCAAAATGCTTTGGCTTTTTGGGAGAAGGTTGGAGCAAATGTCAGTGGTCTTATTCACATTGAAGGAGATGTTTCGGAAATGTTAGAGAAAATAAATGAGGATGTTAAATTAAAGAAATAGCGCTTTAATAGGAGGTTTTATGGAAAAAATAGTATACAATGAAACGTATAAATTTGTAGCGGTAATAAATAAAGATATTGAGATGGGAAAAGCCCTAAATGCTATTGCCCATTCCTGTGCAGGATTAGTATCTATGGCTCCCGATGATATAAAGGAAAAGATGAGTTTTATTGATTTTGTGGATAAAGATGATTCAGTTCATAAGAGTATTTCTGGTTTATCTTTAATAGTATTGAGAGCAAAAAATGGCGAGCTAAAAAAATTAAGAAGGAATCTAATTGAGCATAATCTTCTCTTTACCGATTTTACTGAGACAATGACTGGGGATACTTACAGGGAACAACTTGATAAAACTCGTGATACAGGCGATGAAGATATGAAGTATTATTGTATTGCAACATTTGGTGAAAAAGAAATTCTTGATCCACTTACAAGAAAGTTTTCTCTTTGGCATTAGGAGAATTTATGATTAAAGTTTATAAAGATGATGTTATTAACTTTGAAGAGTATGAACTGGATGATTCTAATAGTGTTTTTGAACAAATTTTGGATATGCGAAAAGGAGAAATTGATGCCGAGAGATTTTACTTGAAATTTATCAGTCCATTAGCTCTTGAACAATATGATTTTAATAATCTAGAATCTCTTAAAAAATTTAGAAATGACTGTATTACTGGTTCGTGTTCTATGGTTACTATGAGTGGATGTAATCTTAGAAAAGAAAATGTTGAAAAAGGAATACGCTATAGTGGAATAAAGTTAAGTGATCCAAGTGAAAGGATAAGAGGAGTTTTTGATAGGCACGCTCATATATTAACTTATAGCCCAATATTTCAACAATTTTATGAAGAACGAGATTTATGTAAATATGCCAAAGATGCTTATTTTACTTCTGTTTCATTTGAAGAATTAATAATGCAAGAAATTGAAGAGGCTAAGGAATTTTATCTTCATACAGGAAGATATGATACGACGCAGGATATTTTAAGCAAAGGCAAATATAAGATGGAAAAAATAGATAAGAATGAAATGATAAAATTGGCAACTGATCCAGAATTTGGAGAAGATGTTTATCGAAAATCATTAAGATTTTAGGAGGAGTAAGATATATGGAGAAGAAATCAGCAGATGAAGTATTTAGAGAAAAATATGAAGAACGTGGATGGTTTGATAAATACGATATTCCTGATAAAGATAAAAAAGATATCGAACCATTATCAATGACAGAGGGTGAATATAAGGAATTTGCTGCAATTTTAGCACATCAGGCATTAGAAGAAAAAGATGAAAAGATGTGTGAAGCATATTTTGAACTTCGAAGAAGAGCTGTTTATGCTAATGGTTTTTATCCTGATGCTGAAATGGAAGAATTAGAAGAGCAAATGTGGGCAATAGGTACGGATGAAAAAGTTGAAGATACGGGGCGTCATCTTCGCTAAAGCAATTAACCAGTGCATATTTAAAAAGATATGTTATAATATACAACAAATGTGGAGAATATTATGGCAGATATAAGAAAAGATATTGGAATTTTAGAAGATATATTTAATGGAGAAGCCCCTTATAGAGATTGGACGAAAATTTATCCAAGAACAACAGAAGATATTGCGAAAGTATTGGATATTGTCGACGTTAGAGGATTGGATGTCTATTCTATTTTATCATCTTCTGATATTCCTTTTTCATTGATAGAAAAACGAGTAAAGAGTATAGATACATTTGATATTAATCCCTTAACACTTAGATATTATTATTTGCGAAAATGGATGCTAGAAAATGGTTTATTGGATGGCAAAGATTTAGAGTATGATGTGATCCAAGGCATTATTAATCAAAAAAGAATTTATATCAATGATGATGAGAAAACTAGTGTAAAATTTTGGAATATCTATATAGAAAAAATGAATAAATACTTTTTTAATTTATATAATGCTTGTTTATTTAATTATGTGAGTGAAAGAATTGCCTGTTGTTATGATGATGATCTTAGTTACTTAGTTGAACATCTAAGTAGTCATCCTTTGACATTTGAATGCCGTGATTTATCTTTAAGTGGCAAACATAATAAAAAATATGATTTAGTTTACCTATCTAATATAATGGATTTAAATGATAAATATCGGATTGGCATGATAGTTAAAAATTTGGAATCTCTTTTAAATGATGGTGGTCAAGTAATTTGTACAAACTTGGTTAAGCATCCTTATTTTGATTTTTTTAGAGAACAGAGGGAAGTTTTTAAAGAAAAATTTGCTTATGAGGAATTGTTTAGAGAAAGAGTTGGTTCAGAGGATAACGTGTATTATAGATACATAAAAAAATAGGTATGCTATAATAAACTAAAATAGGAGTGATTGAATGAGCGAAATAATAAAGGTAATAGAAGCTAATGAAAATAATTTAAGGAATGTTTCGGTAGATATTGAAAAGCATAAATTTCATGTTATAACGGGAGTTTCTGGTAGTGGAAAATCGACTTTAGCATTTGATTGCATATATGCTATGGCGCAGTCATCTTTTTATGAAATGATGTCAACTTATATTGTTAAAAATTTACCTAAAATAAATAAACCCAATGTTTGAGATATAACAAATTTATCTCCATGTGTCTTAATTGAGCAAAAGAAATTGGGAACAAATCCGCGAAGTACGGTAGGTACAGTAACAGAGATATATACTTATCTTAGATTATTATATTCAAGATTAGGTATTCCTATTTATGATAGCAGTTATTTTTCGTTTAATACTCCTAAAGGAGCTTGTGAAGCTTGTGGAGGTTTGGGATTTGAAATAAGTGTCGATTTAGATAAACTGATAGATTATGATAAATCATTGAACGAGGGGGCAATTAAACATAGAACCTGGAAACTTGATTCCCGATATTTCAATATTGAGAAAGTATCAAATTTGTTTGATATGGATAAAAAGATAAGAGATTACGATGAAAAAGAACTTTATGATTTGTTATATAAGGAATCTACTATTTTGTCGCAAGAAAGTTATGGAATTGTGCAAAATTATTCTCACGAGGGAATTGTAACACGACTTATGAAAAGACAAGGAGATTCTAGGGGACTTTCGATAAATGAATATGATCGTCTTTTCTTTAAGGAAATGCCATGTACACATTGTGGTGGATCGAGATTGAATAAAAACGCGCGCGAGGTTAAGGTTAATGATTGTACTTTAGTTGATCTTTTAAATATGGAATTGGTTGATTTGTATAAATTTATTGACAATATAACCGATGTTATGGTTAAGGATATTGTCGATAAGATGCGCAAAGATATATCGAATATCATCAATTTGGGTTTGGGATATTTAACTTTAAATAGAGGCATTAATACTTTGTCAAATGGTGAATCACAAAAGATAAAACTAGCCAGGAGCATGAATACTAACCTCAATGAACTCGTCTATATTATGGATGAGCCAACAGTGGGATTCCATCATCGTGATGTTACTAAGATAGTAGATGCCATTAAAAATATTGTCAGCAAAAATAATACTGCCATAGTAGTAGAACATAATCGCACTTTAATCGAAAGTGCAGACAATATCATTGATATAGGTCCTGGCTCTGGAACACAGGGTGGAAATATATTATATAATGGAAAGTTAGACGGTATTACGGAAACATCGGTAACAGGGGAATTCTTGAAGAAAAGAAAAAGTTTGAACGATGAGAGAAAGAATATCGAAAAACATTATGAGGTCAAAAATGTGAACATTCACAATATTTGCAATTTAGATGTCAATATTCCGATGAATATGATGACGTGTATTACTGGTGTCTCTGGTTCAGGTAAATCTTCGTTAATCAAGCATATTTTGGAAAGGAATGAAAATGTTGTCAAAGTAGGCAAGGAAAATCTTGGATTAAATTCGAGATCTAATGTAGCAACTTATACAAAGATATTTGATATTATTAGATTGTTGTTTGCTCAAGAAAATGGTGTCGATAGTGGGATATTTAGTTTTAATTCTAAGGGAGCATGTCCTAAGTGTGGTGGTCTTGGAATCCTAAAGATGGATATGCATTTTCTTGGCGATGCTACTCAGGTGTGTGATATATGCCATGGTAAGAGATATATGTTGGATGTTTTGAATTATAAATATATGAATAAAAATATTGCTGAAGTTTTGAATATGACGGTTTTAGAGGCAATTAAATTTTTTGATGATCAACGAATTTTGGATAATTTGAGAATATTAAGTGATGTTGGGTTAGATTATCTAAGGTTAGGCCAGACTTTGGATACCTTATCTGGTGGTGAAGTTCAAAGGGTAAATATGTCAAAATATTTAAATAAAAAGGGAAATATTTATGTCTTTGATGAGCCAACACAAGGATTGCATCTGAAAGATATTGAGATTCTAAAAAACGTTCTTAGAAAAATGGTTTTGAAAGGAAATACGATTATAGTTGTCGAACATAATTTAGATTTTATTGTCGATGCTGATTATATAATAGATATGGGTCTAGAAGCTGGAAAAGATGGAGGAAAAATCGTGTTTAGTGGTTATCCAAAAGATATATTAAAGGAAGATACTTACACGGCGAGAGCAATAAAAGAGTATATAAAAAGAGACTTTTAAAATTTAAAGTCTCTATTTTTTAGTACTTGCATTTGATAGCCCAAATATTCTTTTCCTTCGCGTCTGATTTGCGAATCATCGCCAAAAAGGAAATTATGATAATCTTTAATGTCATAAGATGTATGATAATCAGCAACACCTAAATTCTCATAAAAAAGGCCATTGCGATAGGAAAGAGCAAAACCATCTAGGTAATGTTTGATTGTCTCTTCATTTAGTTCTATCCATCCTCTTTTAAGAATTGTGCGTGCTGTTTTTTCTCTTTCAATATCTTTAAGCATATATATACCGGAAAAACAACCAGAATATGTATAATTGCCAAGTCTCTCTATTTCGTTGCGGTACCAACTAAAAAATTGGGAGTAAGTACAATCGATAATATATGTTTTATTATCTATTTCAACTAGAACAAAATAATGAAATTCCGTATCTTCATCATATAATAGTTCTTCTTGACTAAATCCGGCAGGTATTTTTACTATTTGAGCATTGAGATGATAACAATATGCTAATTGATGAATAAATCTAGAAGCTTCTTCACAACGATTAATTAAATGTAGATTTAAGAGATTTTCTACTTTATGATCTTCTCTCGTGAGCATGAATCTCGTCCAATAGACAATTTCATCAAGTATTTCCTCTGGTGAACTAGGATTGATTATCTTAAATTCAGGAGAATGATTTTGTGGATCAAAGGTTGGAAGTTCATCAATGATAGAATTATCACCAAATTTTACAGAAATCCATTTTTTCTCTTCGGCAATATTTTTTAGAAGTTGAACTTTCTCTTCGGTGCTGCAAAAATCTGGTGTTATCATTTTGATATAATGAAAAAATTTATTGATTTTATCATATATATTTTTATCGTGAACTTGGGCTTGATCAAAGTATTCTATCCAATTCATTATTTCCATGCCAGCTATTCCAAATTTTTTGTAATCTTTCGATAGTTGTCTTTTTGTGGCCGGATATTTTATTCTTTGATCAATTTGTTCGTCGCTTGTTAAAATGAACATGCTATCACCTTACTTATTGTTGTTTTGAAGTGACAATTGTTTTTCAAGAACTTTTTCATAGTAGTAACTACATTCGGCACGAGCCATATCAATAAGAACAAAATTGGTTCCATCATACATAAAGTCAACTGCCCACTTTCCTGAAAGATTCGCATTTGGAAGTTTCTTTTTAACTTCATCTTCAAGGTAAGGAGAAAGAAGGTTAAAGTCTCTTTCAATAAGAGGAATTGTATCAGCAAAAGTCATACGTTCATCTCTTGAGTGAAGGTTATCAATCATTGTCTCCTTATCCCAATAATTATATATTCCAAGAAATTCATTGGTATCAAAATCGAAGAAGATGCGGAATTCTGTGTTAAGAGGCATTCCATGATATATTTGTCTTCGATAATAATTTGTCTTTATGAATTCTCTTAAGACTAGTTCAGCACTTTCTCGCCATTCAAGTTTTTCATAAAGACCATCGAAGTAAGCGAGTAGGCGATCTGGTAAAAAGTCCATGTCGGGAAGATGACAAGAGGCAAAGAAAAATTTGTTGCTTGCACAACCGAAGCGCATAAATAATTCTTGATCTAGATTAAAATTTTGCCTTAAGGCTTCTTTGTTTAAACGTCTCTTTAAAGCTTCATAGTCGAATTTATTAAACTCGGCGCGCTTGATTATATTTAACTCTTCATCCGTAAATTTGGTTATTAGAGTTTCAGGTGTTTTAAAACCTATATTAGCTGTTTTAGGGTACCAATGAGATATTTCGTTTTCGGGACTGTTTACGACCTTTCCACCAAGTTCTTGAATTTTGATTTCAATAGGGTCAATATAGGGAACATATCTCTTACCTTTTAGTACATATTTATCCATCTTTTTTAAATCAAATCCCGCCTTTAAATAGGCCATTTTATCAAGATTTTTAACATCTTTGGGATAATAGACTTTAATATTCTCAATTACAACCCAGTCGAGGATGCGAACGACAAATTCTCTATAATTCTCATCACTTACAATCATTTGGCAATTGGCAAATTTATCATATTGCTCCTTTATTTCATCGTGCTCATTTACATATCTTTTTATAAACGGAATTATTTCATCATCTTTAAGTTCTATTTGTCTTTCATCAATAATTATTCCACTACTTAACATAGATAGACCTCATTTCTAATTTATTTTTTTATTATAACACGTTTTTTTAATTGCACATAGTATAACTTTTTCAAAAATGATATAATTAGAAAGAGAAGGAGATATAGAAGATGACATTAGAAGAGTTAATACAAGTATCTTATGATTATAATGAAAGTGAATTAGAGAAAAATAAATCAGAGATTGGGGTTTTAGATGATTTAGCTTTAGAACAGGCTGTTAGACTAGCTAAGAAGTATGACGCAAATGAGAACGTAATTAGAATTGCTATGAATTTTATGGATTCAAAGTTGCCTGAGGCATCTAAGGAGGGCGTATCAAAGGAGCATATAGGTAGAGCCTTGGTTGTTACGAAAGAATACTTAGATAAAGTTGTCGATATAAGTGAGGAAGATAAGAAAAATATAATTGATTGTGTTTCTTTGCATCATGGTACAGAAGAATATCCAAGTATCGAAGCAGAAATATGCGCAAATGCGGATTGTTATAAATTTATGTCGGCTAGAGGAATTATGGCTTATGCGTCAATTTTAGCAAGAAGACATAATGACTTAGAATTTGAATGGAATAAATTAGAGTCTAAAATGGATGAAAAATACAATATTGTATCAATGGATGAAGTACGTGCAGAATTAGTGCCAGTTTATTTAATGTTTAAAGATATATTAAAGAATGCAAGAGAACTTTAACTATTGATAAGCAAATACAATGTGATATAATAATAACAATTTTTAGGGGGAATAATTATGAAAAATATTATTTTAAGTGATATGGCTTTACTAGGAAGAGATGTTGATGATACAAGAGAAGGAATAAAGAGATTAAATAATTTACAATATAAAGGGGTTAAGATTGTAATTTTGTCTAATCGTCCAGAGTATTGTATGCGCATGATTGGTGGACGTGTAAATAAGGAAAATGAAGTGAGTTATGAGTACTTAGGTAATTGCGATGCGCGCGGAGATGGAATTAGGGTAATTCTTTTTAGACCAGAGGTAGAAACTTTATATACTATACCTGTAAAGGCCGATTATACAATATTCGGCAATGGAATTTGCACTTTTGATAATCTAGATGAGTTAATAAGTATGCGCGAATTTATAAAGAAAAGTGATTTAACAAAAATGGTTGATGTTTTGGAAAATAATGGGTATGCATCAATAGAAGCAAGGCGCAAACCTATGGATCACTTTGGCGATAGATGCATTTCTCTAGGAGAAGATATATATAAATTCTTTGTTCCGGAAACGGGAGTAAGTACTCCAAGTAATAGAGTTTACGGAATGCAGTGTAGTGGTCGAAGTGAATTTGCCGATGCGGATATAATTACCAAGGTAGAAGAAAGTGTTTCAGGTATTAAGGGATATAGATTAAATGGAAAACCATGTTTTTATCAAGAAAGATCAAATAAAATTCATGCATTACATCAATTATTTGATCATGAGGATATAAATGTCGATGATTGCCTTATGATTTTAAGTGAATTAACTGATGATGTAATATTAAGTGAATATCCTCAAAGATGCGAAATTGTCAAAGGCGAATTAAAGAAGGAATCTCTCAAGACATTGGCGAAAGTGTTAAAAGAGGTAATGTAATATGGAAAAGAAAAAGACCTTATTATTGGATGTCGAGGAAGTTATATTTTTTGGTGGCTTTTTACAAGCTGTCAATGCATTTTTGAATACTAATTATATAATAGATGATTTTAAAGATTATTATATTGATGCTGTAGCAATCCCTGAAAATAGATTTGAAGAATTTAATAAGTTTGTTAGGGGAAGAAATATGTTTGAAAATCCTCAGATACTTCCATATGCAATTGAAACAATCAAGTTATTGTGTGATTATTATGAGATTTTTCTCTGTACTGATAGTATAAATCCATTTGATGTTAGTGGCTCAGCAAGAAATTTTGTCGATAAATTTATGGCATTACAGAGATTGCTTCCCTTTATAGATCCTACACACTATATATTTACGAGCAATAAGAGTTTATTTAATGCCGATGCGCAAGTAGATGATAGATTAGCAAAAATGGATAATGATGTTAAATTAAAGATTTTGTTTTCATCATATCATAATATGGATATATCTAATCAAGAATTATGGGAAGCAGGAGCAGTACGCGCTGGAACAAGTTGGCGTGATGCGTGGATAGAAACGGGAAAAATACTTATTCCAAATTATGACGAGGTAGCAAAAAAAATATTGCTTCCTTAATCTTATTATGACAACAGGAGGATTTTGAGATGAAGAAAAGAGATAGTTGGGATTCGGAATTTAGAAAGCAGCGATTTTATTATAATCGTGAAAAAAAAGCTTTAAAAAAATATTTTGATCAAATGAATTCGTCAAGTTTTGCAAGTGTATTGCATACGCCGAGGGTTAAACCAAAGAAATCAATTGCCATAATGCTCGATTTAGATGGTACAAGTAATTGGATTGATGATTCTACAGCAGAAGTATTTATGAAACAAGTGGAGACTTTAAGAAAGAATTTTGGTGAAGGCAAGGCATTTATTTGTATTTCAACGCATGCTCATGGTTCAGAGGCGATTAAGAAAGTCTTAGATAAACTTGCACCATTTGCCAATGAAAATATTGTGTTGAATAATGCGTTTTTTTACGGTGGAGTTTATGAATATTCAACCGATAATGATTATTATATGGGAGTCTTTTTTAATACGAATAAGATTCAAACTTTTGTCGACCAATATTTAAAAAATAGAATTTTAAATATCGGATGGTGTGCTTTAATAGATGATACTATATCAGAGACAGCATTTAAGAGTTTTCAAGATGAGATACCAATGGTAGCTATGAAACCGGGCTGCTCATCAATATCTAAATATACAAATTTTATGTATCGCGAGACATGCACTGATAATTTTGATGGCGTAATTGAGTTAATGGATTCCTATATAAATGATATAAAAAAGATGGATTATTGGGATATTCTTGATTTCCAACGAGAAATGGTCCGACATCTCTCTGATTTTGAAATACATGATTTAATTAAGAATCGCGAGTTTTATAAGCTGCGCGAGTATCTTAAGAGTGGAATGTCGGATGAGAGTGATTTTAAAAATACTTTTGGATGGCTGATGTTTGAAAGTAAAGTTGAACCATTTGGGGCGCAATATGATGCTTATGTTGAAGACATTTTGAATATTTTGCGAGAAAATGATGCTTTTACTCAATCTGTTTCTGAAGTGAAAACATTAATGTTGAAAAATGGAGATATGTAATCATATCTTTTTTCGTTGACAATAGATTATAATGGTGTATAATATTTGTAATTTTTAAGGGGGAAAACGGAATGAATAAGATGTCCAAGAAATTTGCCATTATGGGTATGATGTTATCTTTAATGCTTACTGGTTGTGGCAATTCAAACGAAAACTATGAGGAAACTGTTGCAATAGAGGAAAGCTTAGACGATTTATCAGATGCTCCAATTGATCAAGTTTCGGTAGATAATTTAAATGAAGATAAACAAGAATCAACTGATTTGCTAGATTATTATAAATCAATAGAAGATTATGGCTTGTATGATGAGCAGAATTTAGTGGGAATTAAAATCTCCAATCCCAAAACAGGAGAAAGCAAAAAGTATATATTCAATTGCGTGAAATCTTTTGCTATGGGCAGTGATGAATACGGCAATGTTGAAGACTTTATGAATCAAGCTAAAGATACAGCTAATGGACAGATTTCTGATGAAGTGATAGAAAACAGTAATATTGTTATGGTAATTTATGTTTATGAATCTCCTGTTTTAGAGAATGTTCAATTAAGAGAAATGCGCACATTCTATGAATATGAAGAAGATAATCAAAAGAGAAGAATGATGATTGATGAAAGTAAATTTTATAATTTTGACGATGATATATATGTGTTGAACCGAGTTGTAACTACTGCCGATTATACTTTTAGTAATGGGGTATTTATTCAGGGAGATGATATGACTTTAAATCCATCTTTATTAGAAACGATTATTCTTCCTCAGGGTGTGTATACTCTAGAGGACTTAGAAGACTTACAAGAGGAGATAAATAAACCAGAGGAGAACAAGACTTTAGATTATGAAATGCAAGAATAGGCAATCAAAAAATGATTGTTTTTCTTTTTTATGTGGTAAAATAGAAGGTAATTATTGAGGAGAAATTATGTTACTAGAAAGATATAATAAAATGATGCGCGAGAATGCGCCAGTCAATTTGGATAGATATGCAAAAACTAAGACACTTCAAAAATTAAAAGGCCGCGGTTTATTTTGTGGAATGGATTATGTGGGAATAAAAGAACTAATTCCAATTGTATTTTATTCTAGATTTTATCACTCTCTTAATACTGCTTATACAGCTTCAAAAATAACTGATAATCTATCAGTTATTTTGGCAGGATTGGTTCACGATGTTGGAACGCTTGATTTTTCGCATGTTAATTCTTTTAAAAAGGGAAATCAGCTAAAACAAGATAGTGATGAATTAGATATTAAATCCATAATTTTAAGAGATGAAGAATTCTTGGAATATTTATATGAGGATAGGGTTGATTTAGATAGTATTGTTTTTCCGGAAAAATATCCCTTAATTGATAAAGAGATTCCCTGTCTTTGTTTAGATAGAGTAGAAGGAGGAATACTTGCTACATGCCTTTTTTGGGCGCATACTCATAGTTTTGAAGAAATAAATGACTTATATAATATGCTTTGCTATATTGATAATCTTAATGGAATGTGTGTCGATACGATGAATCCTAGATTTCAAAACTTTAATGGAGAAGTTTTTATAAATGAGCATAATTCTAATGCTGATTATGAAGATTTTTTTAGAGCAATAAATATCTATAGTGAGAAGTTATTGAGTAAAGAAAGCCGTTATATGATGGAAATTTTGGGATTAACTCTAAGATTTTATGAGGATATGGGAGTTATTGATGAAAATGTTTTATTTGATCTATCAGAAAGAGAAGTCATTGATAGAATAATGAATAGTAGATATAAGGACATATGGGTAGATGTAACAAACATAGAAAGTGTTAAATATGGAGAGACAGGACTTTCATTTATTTCTAAACCAAAGATTAGACAGGCAAATCCTTTGTGTATGGGGCAGATGTGTCTTACAGAGATAGATGGTATATCGGGAACTTTTTATCGCGAGTTGAATAATTTATGGGATAGCTTAGAAAAATTAGATAAACCTATAACGGCAAATTTAAGTAATGCAACCGTAAAAACTTTAGAGAAATATCGAAAGAGGTGAAAATGATGCAGGTAAGAAAGCGACCAAATGAATATGGAAGTTATGATTTTTCTTTTATAAGTGAAGGAATGAAGGTTTCGATGATGCAGACTGGTGATGATCATACTTTAGTAGCTAGATATGAGAATATAGCACCATTAAGCAGTATGGACTTTGTCATTATGGAAAGTGATAATTATGAAGTCTATGGTTTGTTTGCAAAATTATATGAGCGCATTATTTCGGGAAATGTCATGGACTGGGATTTAAAAAGAGAGGATACTGAAGAAAAAATAGCTATGGAGAAATGTACGAGTTGGTATAAATCTGTTGTCCACGATGGAGTAATAACAATTATGAGTGATGCTTATCCAATTAAATGTCCCAATACTTTAACTATCACGCAAGAACAGGGTGCTATAATTCTTAAGTTTGATAAGGTTGATGGCAGAGAGATGGGCGAGTATAAATCCAAATATGACATAACGGTTAATATAAGACAGTCGGGATCAAGAATATACGATTTAGCTTTTCCCTTTAAATTGCTATTTAGAGAATTGCAGGATATTAAAATAGAAAATGCGCAAGAGAAAAAGTTATCAACAAATGAGTAATAGTGTGTTATAATAACTAGATATTTAGGAGGCATATATGACAGATTTAGAAGAAAGAGCAAACATGGAAGTTTCAAAAGTTTTTCAGATAACGGCCGAAAATGCTATTAGAGATATGGCTATTGCAATGAGTTTGTCAATAACTAAAGATGGTAAATATTTTGGGGCTATTGCTAGTCAATATTTAGATAAGATGAAAGAATATGTACCATTTTGCATAGAGGGAACGTGGCAACAATGGGAAAATGCTCTTTATAATATTCTTTGCTCTAAAAGTGAAGAAAATGTGGAAGAAAGGATAAACGTTCTTAAGTGCTATGAGTTAGCTGGTTCCTTGATGAAAAGAGTGAGTGAGGAAACAGTTATGGATGTGGTAGCAGAATATGAAGATAGTTCAATTGATTCAGCTACAAGAGGATTTGCCGAATTATTGCTTTTAATATATTCAAAATATGGCTCAGAGTTTATGGAGTGTTTAGAAAAAATACGCGAAAATAGAGAGAAGAAAGTAGGAATTGATGAAATGAAAATAACACAAGATACAACAGCAGAAGAAGTTAAAGCAGATACAATGAAAACACTTTATGCTATGTGTGAAGATAGAAGTGGAATGAGTGAAGCATCTGCTGCCATGGATAATTTTATGGAAAAATTGGATAATGGCGAGCTAGAAAGAGAATTTGAGCCAAGCGTGGGAGAAGATTTTGATCCAAACGAAGAAGAAGCTGAAAGAATACTTGCTGGTTTTAATAGCATTCTTGAGGAGATAAAAGAACTTAAGTTAAAGTAAGAGGTTTTCTCTTTTTTTCTTGTTAAACGATAAAAAACAAAAGAAATTTAGTAACAAATGCTTGAATAGGAATAGAAAGAGGTGTGGGTATGATAAAAGATGTAGGTAGGGTTATTAACTCTCAACCAATGAAAATGAGTATGTCAGATTTAAAAAGACAAATAAAAATGGATAAGAAAAATTGGAAGCATATATTGACTACTAATTGTTATGCCTATGCTTTAGGACTAGATATTCCTGAGAGAAAGATAAAGACTTTAGCCTATGCTCCAGGAACAATTGGATCTTCATCAACAAATCTGGCAGTACAGAGGTATTTTACTCTAGATAACTTATTAGAGAATATTCAAGATGATTTATTGTATCTGGGAATAAAATTTTTAGAAGTTGACCCATTGGAGGAGATTCTGCCAAATGAATGGAAAATAGCACTATTTACGGCTTTTTATTCCTATATTTGTTATGAAGAATATCTATATGACTACCATTTTTTAAGACAGGATAGCAGTGGAATATGGACTCATAAACTAGGATTTTTTCGTAGACCAACAAATTTAGATAATAATAAAGATGTTATAAAAGATCCAAAAAAATGTTCCTTAGGAAATTATGACTATCAATTAACTTATAAATTAAGTTTAAAATAGGATATAATAATTATGGTGATGAATATGTCAAAATGGTCTGATTTATATGAGGAAGAGATAAGTAAAACAACAATAGAAGCATATGTTAATGAGAAACTTAGAACTAAAAAAGAGATTATTAAACTTATAGATAAATATGTTAAAAATGGAAGTGTCTTAGAACTTGGGTCGGGAACTGGTGTTTTGGCTTGTAAAATATCTTCTATGGGGAAGAGTGTTATTGCACTTGATCGCGATGCGGATATGATTTCTCTGAGTAAAAAATATTTTGAGGGTTATTTTAAAGATTGTGATATTACGTATATCAATAAGGATATAATGGATTTTAAAAGTAAGGATAAAATTGATGTTATTTATAGCATAGGTATTTTAGAACATTATAGTGATGATGAAATAATTAAATTGCTCAATAAGCAATTGTCAATAAGCGACTATGTTATTTTTGGTATACCAACTAGATACTTTGATGAAAATAAAAAAATGTATGGCAATGAACGATATTTAAGGATTAAAGATTGGCGGGTATTAATTACTAAGACTAATGGCGAATTGATAGAGGAATCGCATTATCATTATTTAAATTGGTATCAGAGAATATTTAAGATAAGTAAATATTTTAAACCGTATCCCGTGCATGTTTTTGTATTGAAAAGAAAATAACTTTATAATTTTCAACAAATTTGTTATCATTTTAATGAGAAGAGGTAAAATAATGAGCAATATAGAAAATCTAAAACTAAAACTATTCAAAGAGCAAATATTAGTAGGTGCACAAATTGAGAGTGCAATTAATAAATCGTATCAAAAAGCAATATCTTCATTAAATGTTGATGGCAGAATTATAGATGAGTGTCATGAAGCTTTTGGCTATGACGTATCTTATTATGTCTGTCAGTTTTTGAAAAACTTCTTTGCCAGTCTTGAAGACAAGAATGCGACATTAGTTGCTGATGCAAAAAGAGACATTAATGTGGTATTAAATGCTATTGTTGATCAAATAGATGAAGTGGAATTTGGACAAATAGAAACTATGTTTCACCATTTATTTGCAGATTTGCTTGTTCGTATTTCTGATAGAAAAGTTTATGGTAATATAGATAGTTTAATTCCTGTTAATATTCAACATTATATTGCAACAAAAGCTCTAGATGATAAACAAGAGTATTCGGATAGATTAGACCAGCTATCGACAAGAATTAGAATTATGATACAAGGATTTTTATCAGAGATTTTAAATTGTAATAAAAATAGTATTGAAGAAATCTTAACTAATTTTATAAGTAAATGTTTAAATGTTATTAAGTCGGAAGAACTAAAAAGTGAGACGCAATTAGCTGAGGAGTTTGATAAGTCGTCTTCACCAAAATATTGAAGATGTTATGATAATAATTTTGAATAAATAAAAAGTTGATATTTTTAAAAAGAAACGTAGAAGTTAAATAAACTCTACGTTTTTTAAATTTATTATATGCCCAAAAAATCGATATTCAGAATGTATTTATATTGACATATTCTTAAGATGATAGATATAACATCATTATAAATAGAAGATTGGAAGTGGAAGTATGTTTTGTGACAATTGCGGAAATAAAATGAAACAAAATGCAAAGTTTTGTAGCAAGTGCGGTAAAGAAGTGATAATAGAAGAGGAATTAAGTGATTTAGAAAAAGAAGAGAGAGATATAATTTTAAGAAAAGATGAGGAAGATCTTGCATTACCGAAAAAGGACTTGTTAGAATATCTTGATAAAGTTAAAGACTTGGAAGTACGCAAAATGGCTTTGGAAAATTCTATTTGGCAGATAGAAAGTGATATATCTGAAAATGAGATTTTGAGTGTTGCCAGCGTTAATAAAGAGAGAAAGCCCGAATTTAATACGATACTATTGGAATTTATCTTTGGGGGTGGAGTTTTAATCCTCGTTTTGTATCAGCTTTTTGTTGTTCAAAAATGTAATTTCTTTATGGTGTTGTTGGGAACAATAACAGGTTTAGGAATTTTCTATGGAGGATTTTGGACAGCATTAGGATATGCTATTGTTCGATCTTTCATAATTTGTGCGATTGTTGCAACGATAATGTTTATCATAAATATTATGAAAAATGTTAAAATAAAAAATAATTATAACAAAAAACTAAAGGAAGAAACCGCAAAAGTTGATAAGGAAAATAAGCATAAAAAGGAAAATCTAGTTGTTTTAAAAGAAAGAAAAAATCATTTGAATAAACAACTTGGTGAAACGAAAAATTTACTTAATAAAATATATGATCTAAATGTAATCTATCCAAAGTATAGAAATCTAATTCCTATTACAATGTTTATCGAGTATTTAAGTTCAAATAGATGTAGGTCTTTATATAATTATACTGGTTGCTATAATGTCTATGAGCAAGAATTATTGCAAAAGCAAATAATTGGCCGCTTGGATATCGTAATTGATAGTTTAAATAGTATTAGAGCAAATCAAATGGCAACATATAATGCTATTGTTGAGAGTAATAGGTTGCAAAGTGAAATGATAGCAACGACAAATTCTTTACTGAATTCGCAACAGAGAACAGAGGCATTAGCTCAGCAAACAAATGAGAATACTCGCATTACTAAAGAGAACACAGCATTTTTAACTTATATTGAATGTTTTAAATAAAAAAATCTTGCAATTTCAAGATATATATATTAATATATTTTTAAGGATGTGTATGTAGTGAAAAAGGTTAGAATTGAAAATAAGACATCTAAAAAAACACAAGCAATGAAATCAGTTGTTGATTTTTCAATTTTATCGTTAACTCTATTATTGAATTTTTAAAAGGGAACTCATTTATGGGTCCCTTTTTTCTAAATTTAGATAAACTACATAGCATCATAAAATGATAGGAGGAAAGAATGAAATCAAAAAAGATGACATATGATGTCAACGAAAAACCACCCGTTGCTAAGTGGATTGTATTAGCAATACAGCATGTTTTTGCTATGTTTGGTGCAACAATTTTAGTACCTATATTAGTAAATTCAGCAGCAGGGGAAACAGTATTGACTATTCCAGTAGCATTAGTTGCATCTGGTATTGGTACATTGCTTTATATCCTTTGCACAAAAGGTAAATCTCCAGTATATCTAGGAAGTTCATTTGCCTTTATTACTCCAATAGCTGCTGCATATTTTAAAGGCGGTATATCTGGAGCTATGACAGGAGTTATGGTAGTAGGTTTAATCTACATCGTTGTAGCTTTTATAATAAAATTAATTGGCTCAAAATGGTTAGATAAAGTATTACCACCAGTCGTTATAGGACCAATGATAATGATTATTGGTTTAGGTCTTGCTCCATCGGCAGTAGGACAAATAGGTATTGCATCGGGAGCAACCATAGAATGGAAAACAGTTGCTATTGCAGCATTTACATTCTTAGTTACTACGTTTGTAATGGTAAAAGCTAAGGGATTTATAAAAATAATACCTTTCTTAGTTGGAATCGTGGCTGGATACATATTTGCTTGTGTCTTAGGAGTTGTAGATTTTACGGCAGTAAAAGAAGCTAGTTTCTTCAGTGTTCCTGAGTTTGTATTCCCATTCATTGATTATAAACTAAACTTTGGAGCGTTACTAACAATTGCGCCTATTGCTCTTGTTACGATGTGCGAGCATATTGGTGATCATACATCATTGAGCAATATTATCGGTAAGGACTTGCTTAAAGATCCAGGACTTGATAAAACTTTATTAGGAGATGGTGTTGCAACTTTAGTTGCTGGAGCCATGGGAGGTCCTGCAAATACAACTTATGGAGAAAATACATCTGTTGTTGGTATGACTAAAATTGCCTCTGTATGGGTTATTGGATTAGCTGCAATATTTGCTATAATTTTAGGATTCTTAGGCAAGTTTACAGCTTTAGTTTCTACTATTCCACAACCTGTATTAGGTGGTGTATCATTATTACTATATGGATTTATAGCAGTAAATGGTTTAAAAGTATTAATTAAAAATCAAGTAGATTTTGAACAACCTAAAAATGTAGTAGTAGCATCATCAATGCTTGTATTAGGTCTTGGTGGAGCTGCAATAGCTATTGTAAGTGGAGACTTATCTGTAACTATTTCTGGTATGAGTTTAGCTGCAATAATTGGTATAATTCTAAACTTAATTTTACCATTAGAAGGTAAAGAAGAGGAAGAAGTAGTTGAAGAAGTTCATGAAGAAGTAGAAGTTAAAAAAGCTCCAGCTAAGAAGACTTCTTCAAAGAAAACAACAAGTCCTAAAAAGACGACAGCTAAAAAAACAACTACCAAAAAAAGTACATCAACAAAGAAATAAAGAAAGAGAAGGAAAAGTAAATGAAAGCAATAAGTTTAAATCATCCCCTAATTGAACATAAATTGGGGATACTAAGAGATAAAAATACAGGTACTAAAGAATTTAGGGAACTTGTAAATGAAATTGGAATGTTTCTATGTTATGAAGCTATGAAAGATGTTTCTTTAGAACAAGTAGAAATAGAGACACCAATTACCAAAATGAAAACAGGAAAATTAGACGAAGATAGATTTGCCTTTGTTCCTATCTTGAGAGCAGGAATGGGATTATTAGATGGAGTTATCCGCGTAATACCTAATGCCAAGATTGGCCATATCGGAATGTATCGTGATGAGGAAACTTTTGAGCCGGTAAATTACTTTTTTAAAGTTCCAAAAGATATTGAAAATAGAGAAGTAATTATTCTTGATCCTATGCTTGCAACAGGTGGTTCCGCATTAGATGCAATAGAACTTCTTAAGAGTAAAGGTGTTAAGAAAATGAAATTCTTATGTGTAATTGCTGCTCCAGAAGGAATTGAAAGAGTAGAGAAGGCACATCCTGATGTTCAAATATACTGTGCACATATAGATGAAAAGCTAAATGAGAACAAGTATATTGTTCCTGGTCTAGGAGATGCAGGAGATAGAATCTTCGGAACAAAATAGTTGAAAAATTAAAACAAGTTCTAGAATGAATGAACTTGTTTTTTTGTTTTATTCATAGTATGGATATTGTTTGTTATAGCCAATCTTATCAATATATTTTTTATCGTTACTTCTTTCAATGACCTCTCTTAATTCTCCTTTATTTACTCCCTTAACATATTCAAACATATAGTAATCATATTTTATTATTCCACTTTCGATTACTAATTTTTGAAACATAGGTTTATCAGAGAAAGTTATTGATGCAGCAAATTCATAGTGATGGAGAGGTTCTTTGCAACGAGCCATGGCATATCCTAGTATTTCTAAAAAATCATCGACATTGTCATATCCTCGGTAATCTCTTAGATATTCGAGATAATCAGCGAGTTCATTGATTAGGTATGGATTTTTCGTTTGTAGTACACTATTTAAAAGATTAACTCCAGGTTTTTGATATTGTCTTAATACTTCGGGAAAATAGTTGGTATCTCTAGCAATATCGCATTGTTCTTCAAATTCAATCCAGTTAATTTCCTCAGCTAAATCATATTCTGGGTCACTGAGTTTTTCTATATATTTTATGGATTTTGTAGCATACAAAGATTGGATCATTAACTGTTTGTTAATACCATGAACAAATCCAATACAATAAAGCATTAATTTGGGGTTTTTACTATTTCTTATGAGAGATTCAAATGCTGGTAAATTAAAATATTCTCTTTGGCATTCTACCATAGAAAACATGAATTCATAAATATGGACGATGTCACCAAAACTTATCATACCCTTTTCTAAAATGGGCATTATTTCAGGGTTGTCGACTAAATCGACATTTTCAGCAAAGTGGCATATGGTGTAAGGATCTGTTAGAACTATTTCTTTAGCTTTAGATTTTACATATAGAATACTATTGCTATTATTACAATCATCAATAATTTTATTAATATTCTTGTCCATAAGCCCCTCCAAATAAATTGTTAATATTATACATAAATTATGCAAAAAAGTCCAATTTTTTGAGGATAATTGGAGCTTTGTTAAGAATATTTAATTAAATTTTAAAATTTATTATGATATACTGATGATAAGGAAGTGATGAGATGCGTACTATTGATAGTTGGCAAAAGGAAGTTGATGATTGGGCAAATCAATTTGAAAAGCCATATTTTAGCCCGCTTTCTCTCTTGGCGGCTTTGGTTGAAGAAGTAGGAGAGACAGCTAAAGTAATGAATACACTATATGGAGATAAGAAAAAGAAAGATACTGATAATATAAAAAATTTAGAAGAGGAATTGGGAGATATATTATTTTCTTTAACTTGCATAGCCAATAGTCATAATTTTAACTTAGATGAAATATTGGATAATAAAATGAATAAAGTTTACGGAAGAGATAATAATCGATTCCAAAGAAAAACAGACTAATTATTTTAGGCTGTTTTTTATTTCATTAGCAATTCCAATTAACATGTTAATTCTGGTTGGTACTAGATATTTGGCATCAACTTTTCTGGCAACGGCATTCATACAGAAGCGCATACCTCTTGCACCATCCCACCAACTTTCGTTGTCTGGACATTTTTCCTTAATGGCATTAAGTGATTTTTTTAAGATATCGTGGTCATATTCGTTAGCTTTATCAAAGGGAATAATATATGGTTGGTTTTTATCTTCATAAATATTGTTTGGAAGCATTTCATATCCCACAGTTTCATAAAAATAAATGTAATCTCCACCAGCTAAGACAAGTATTTCAACGGATTCGTCAATATCATCGATTAGATTAAGAGTATAGTCAATCATTTCATCAAATGATGTTTCAGTGATATCTTCTTTTAAATCAGGAAAATTGTCAGTTATATCAATTGCTCCAAAGTCACAGTTAATCTTCTTTATAACTTTTTTATTTTCGATGATAGCAATTTCTGTTGAACCTCCGCCACCTATTACTACGGCCATTTTTTCATAATAGTCAATATTAGCTATGACGCCATCAACAGTATATTGACTTTCTTCGTCAGCTGTAACGACTTTAAAGTCAATATCGTGTTTGTCTTTCATTCTCTTGGTAAATTCGTCTAACTCATCGGCTTCTAATTTTCTAAATATGCTCGTGCCATAGGCGTAAATTTTATCAACGTCTTTCTTCAAATCTTCTATTAGATTATCTAGTTTCTCAACGTCTGATGGCAATAAGTGCTTATTGTTGATATTAAAGTTACTTTTAAAAGCAATGTAAGTTTTACCTAAGTTTTTCAATTCTTCGTTGTCGTAGATATAGGCTTTCGTGTTAGTCGATCCTATTTCAATAATTCCAAATTTCATAATCCACCTCTATTTAAACTAATTATAACATATTAAAAGATAATTCATACTAAATTTTAAATATTCGTGATAAAATATATATAAGGTGATGCTATGAATATTTATGCATGCTTAAATGAAATTACTTTATATATTGATGAGCATTTAACAGAGAAAATTGATTATGATAAACTTGCTAGAATGATGGGAGTAAATTCCTATACAATGCAAAAACTCTTTTCGATTATTACGGGTGTACCTTTATCCGAATATATTCGCAAGAGAAGATTAACGGAAGCGGGATTCGATTTACTAAATAAAGGGGAAAAGATAATCGATGTGGCAATAAAGTATAATTATGATAGTGCAACAGCGTTTTCACGAGCATTTTTTGCTTTTCATGAGATAAAACCTAGTCAATTAAAGAATATGAGTAAATTAAAGAATTTTCCAAGGATGGTATTTGATGAAGATGTAAAGATTGTTTCAGAATTAGAGTATGAGATTGTCAACTTGGGTGAGTTGGTTTTGTATGGTTTAAAAAAGAAAACAGATAATTTGCATATTAGAGAAGATGCTCCAAAGTTTTTTCACGAAATAGAGGATAAGTATATCGAAAAGTACGGAGAAGCAGATTATGGAATGGTTACCTATGAAAATGAACTTAGAGAGTCTTGTAATGCCTATTATGTAATGTATGAACGGGAAATACCAGAGTTTGAAAAAGTTATAATACCAGCTAGTAAATGGCTAAGATTTCGCCTTGATAGTCAGTCATCCATTAAGATACATGAGCTATCTCAAAGGTTTTATAAAGAGTTTATGATGTCATGTAGATATTGTTTGAGGGATTTACCAGAATTAGAATATTATCATGATGGAGTAACAGATTTTTTAATCGCGATTGAATAGAAAACTGACAAATATAATAAGCAAAAAGTCAGTTTTTTTGTATAATAATTTGATATAGTTAATAACGAGGTGACGGATTTATGGGGTTTACGTCAGAGATTTTTTTTAACAAAAAGTATATTACAAGAGAAGATTGGAGCAATTTCATTGCTATTGTTTCAAAATATAATGGGGTCTTTAAAAAGTGGAAGATAATCGTTAGACAGGAGAGAAGTCAGATTAGATATTATGTTAAAACTAATTGTAGTTTGCCAGCAACGATTAATCATATGGATTCCTTTATGCTTAAGAATGCGGATATTAAAGAGGATTTTGTCTATCAAAAGAAGAAAGTGTTTATGTCAAAGTTTGAAAATAATTTATTAGATATAATTAATTATTTTGATATAAGAAAGGCATCAGAGGTCAAGGTAGCGGAAATAAAATTCTTAATGATAAGGGAAGATAAGATTAAATCAACATGTAATGTGTATGTCGAATCACATAATACGATAATAAAATATCGATTAGCGTTGTTTCTTCCACAAAATTTGTTATCAATAGATTTTGAATCTAATAAGAGATTTTTTTATAAAAGTGTGCCAAAATATTTAGATATAAATAAAGTATTGCATCTTTTAAATAATGATTCACATTCATCTATTTTAAAGATAGATACATTTCCATATGTTCAAGGAGAATTTTACTTAGATCAAAATAGCATTGATTTTGCAAAGCATTCCGTTATTATGGGCTCCAGTGGCTGTGGCAAGTCTAAATTCTTGAGTTTACTCATTCACAATATATATAGAAACAATAATTTGAAAGAGAAATATAAAGTAGTAGTAATTGATCCGCATGCATCATTAGAAAATGATATAGGAGGATTAGGGGAAACAATTGACTTTAGTGACGCTTTGAATAGTATTAATTTATTTATGAATAGCAGTGAAGATGTGGTAATTTCCACGGAATTGTTACTGTCTTTGTTTAATTCTTTAATTGGCGCAAATTATAATTCTAAGTTAGAAAGAGTATTGAGACACAGTATACATATATTGTTAGCCGATAAAAGCTTTAATTTTAAAAGTTTGAGAATGTTACTTTTGGATAATGAATTTAGAAATGAATTAGTTCAAAAACTTAAAAATGAAATACCTGTCAGTGTTGTCGATTTTTTCTTGATGGATTTTAATGACTTAAAAACTAAATCTTATGGAGAAGCCATTTCACCAATAATTGCCTTCATAGATGAAATGGAAATGATTCCCGTATTTAATGAAGAGCATCTAGAGAAAAATATAGATGATATGATAGATAATAATTTCTTGTCAATCTTTTCGCTAGATAGAACGAGATTGGGAGATAAAGTGACAAAGACGATAGCTGGTCTAGTAATGCAGCAATTGTTAACGTTGATTCAAAGTAAAAGAAGAGATGAGCATATTATATTTATCGTTGATGAAGTGGCGGTAGTGGAAAATCCCATTCTTGCAAGATTTCTATCAGAGGCAAGAAAGTATAATTTGTCTTTAGTTCTTGCAGGGCAGTATTTTGACCAAATATCGGATAATTTAAAAAATGCCATCTTTGCCAATGTGATTAATTATTATATTTTTAGAGTATCAAAGATGGATGCAATTAATTTAGTGGATAATTTTAATATGAAGATTCCAAATGATGATTCTAAAGAGCAAAAGATAAAGATATTGAGTGAATTAAATAATCGAGAATGTATCGTAAGGGTTTCATCAAATGATGTGTTACTTCCAGCTTTTAAGGCAGAAACCTTAGATTATCAAAGTATACCAAGGGTTAAAAAAGAAAAGAAAATGGTTGATAATATTACAAGCAATAGAGAAGATGAAAAACCAAAGAAAAAATTTAGTATAGGTGGCAATGTATCATTGAAGGATATATTGATAAGTAATTCGTCGAGTAGAGAGGTTGTTTAGTATGAGTGATAAAGATAGTTTAGAGATAGTAGATAAAATATTCAAGATGGTTTTTAATAGAAAAAATAATATGAACTTAGATGAGTTGTTAGAAAAGTTTGCCTTTGATGTAAAATTACCAAAGCAAGTAAATGATTCTGTAACGAATGAGGTAACTTGGGCAGATTCAATTCATAGTGGGAAGTTTATTACTAATAAAAATATGGAGGAAAAGGATTCGACGACAGGATGGATGCTTGAAAAGAGAAATATAGATAGTCTAGAAGATATAATTAAGATTTGGAATTCAATCAATCTGACAACGACAGAAAGAGTTTATGATTCTATAAATGTTAGCAAAAGTGATACTATTTATAACTGTGAAAATGTCTATAGATCGACGGGGTGTAGTAGATGTAAAAACGTGGTCTTTTGTGATTCGTGTGGTAATTCAGAGTTTTTATTGGCATCTTCAAGATCTGGAACGTGTAGTTTTAGTATTAGAACGGATGATTCTAAGGATTGTTCAAATAGTTATAATGTAATATGTTCTAATAAGGTTACCAATTCATTGTTTGTTCAAGATTGCTTTAACCTCTATGAATGTATGTTCTGTTCGCATATAGCTAATAAGAGATATTGTATAGCTAATATGCAATTTGAGGAAGATGAGTATTTTGAAATAAAAGAAGCAGTTATAGATTGGATATTAAATTCATAAGAAAAGAGATCTGAAAGTGATCTCTTTTTAAATGGAATTGATAAATCCCGATAAACTAATGCCTTTATACATTCTTATTCTTGGCAATTGATATCTATCCATACCAGGTTTGGCTTTGCCATATTTAATAGTTACGCCAACTTTAAATCCGGCATCTTTAGTAATGCTTAAGACATTATCTGTGACATCTCCAAAGGGATAGGCAATGGCATCTTTGTGACCTACTATTTCAATAGATTTTTTTAAATCAGCGACACCTTTTTTATGGTCGATACAACGGAATAGGCCACCTCTTCCACCTTTACAGCCGCCTTGATGCATTTCGTGGGTGTGACTTTGGTAGTTAATGTTTGGATATTGATATTTTGCGACTTTTTTGCCTCCAGCTTTACTAGTTATGATAAAAGGCGTTGCTTTAATATTATATTTATTAAGGATAGGTAATGCTAAGTTAAAGAAGGTATATTGTCCATCATCAATAGTTACGACAATACTCTTGGCAGGTAAACTTATTTTTCCATCGACATAATCAGCTATTTCTTGCCATGATGGGAAGTAATACTTATTATCACTTAGATATTTCATTTGCTGTTCAAAGTCGTGAATTTCCATATAGTTGGAGTTCTTACCCGTTTCACCAGCCGATTTATCATAAAAATAATGATACATTAATATGGCCACACCTTTACTTTTAGAATTGACTTTTTTGGTTGCCTTTTTGGTTATTTTGTTAGAAGTTATTTTCTTGGTTGTCGAGCTTGTTGGTGATTTTGTGGTGGTTGGAGCTTCTTTAATAGTAACATTTCGCTTTTGAATAGTCGTATTTCCTGATGAATCTTCAACTTTATATTCGACGATATAGGTACCAGGCATATCGGAATTAATATTATTTGAAACTTTTACTTTATCTGTTATATTACCGTCGTAAGAGTCGATGGCAGTATATCCCGGATCAACATAAGATTCCCCAAGAGCAAGAACAATATCATCTTTATTTAATTTTATAGTTGGTGCATCTTCATCAACTACATGAACAATTCTAGTTACGGTATCTTTGTTATGTAAATAGGAAATGTTGGTAGCATAGCTTAGTTCATATGTTCCTACTTTGGTGTTATCAACATGGCCATTTATGTTGTAGTTTGGAGTTATTTCAAAGTTTAGAATTTTAGCTTTAATGCCCTTTTCTTCATAAGCATCACCAATATTTAAAATTATCTCTTTTTCTCCCTCTAACAATGCTTTGGGTTGAATGAGAAAATAGAAAAGAGATACTCCTCCTATTAATATAAATAAAACAATAGATATAATTATTAAATACAACTTTTTCACTTCGAACACCTACTTTAATTATTATACTACATTTTAATACTCTTTTCACAAAAAAATGTTAATTATTATAATATAGTTATATGATATAATATAATGAGAGAAGAGGAAAGAACATGTATGATGTTGTTATTATAGGAGCAGGAATGGCTGGGTTAACAGCAGGAATATATGCAGCTAGAGCTAATTTAAGAGTGAAAATACTAGAAGAAAAGGGCTTTGGAGGACAGATTGTTAACTCGTTAAATGTCGAAAACTATCCAGGATTTTCAAGTATAAGTGGTTTTGCACTAGCAAAGTTATTCTATGATCAAGCTATATCTTTAGGGTGTGATATAGCAATTGAAAAAGTTATAGAGATAAAAGATCATAGTGTTATAACTAATAAACAAGAATACAATGCAAAAACGATAATTATTGCCAGTGGGCTAAATGTTAGAAAATTAGGATTAGAAAAAGAAGATGTTTTAGTTGGAAAAGGAATTTCTTACTGTGCTACTTGTGATGGCAATTTTTATAAGGACAAAAATGTCTTAGTAGTAGGCGGAGGAAATACAGCTTTGGAAGATGCTCTTTTTTTAAGTAATATAGCTAAAAAGGTATATTTAATGATTCGAAGAGATGAATTTAGAGGGAATCAGGTATTAGTTGATAAGCTTGAGAATATAGATAATGTCGAAATTATTAAAAATGCTCTAGTTAAATCTCTAATATGGGATGATTGTTTAAAAGGTGTTACTTATCAACAAGGAGATAGAGAAGACGAGTTAGATATCGATGGTTTATTTGTGGCGATAGGAAGAATTCCCGACAGTGATTATCTGAAAAATATAGTAAAATGTGATAAAGATGGCTATGTTCTATCAGAAGAATGTGAGACAAGCAAGGATTATATTTTTGTAGCAGGAGATATTCGAACAAAGAACTTACGACAAGTTATTACAGCGGCATCAGATGGGGCATTGGCGGCAACTAAAGCCATTAAATATTTGTTAGAAAACAAGTAAAAATTGCTATTTTTAAGTAATTATATTAAAATGGTTTTAGGAGGAAGTTATGAAAAATAATAAAGCAGGTATAATAATGATTATAATAGGAATTGTTTTGATTGTTGGATTCCTTGGATATAGAGTTTATGTAGGAAATTTTAGAAGTATTGCATCTGAAAATTTGGGTACAGCACTCAATGATGTCGATTATTCTATTGTTCATATTGGAGAATTAAGTGAGGAAAAAGAAAAATTATTAAAAGATACGATTGACGATACGCGTATTGAAGTATATATATCTTCCTTTGATAATATTGAAGATTTAAATAAATTTTTAAGTAGTTATGAATTGGAAGCAGAGATGTTAGATAGTTATTTAATAATGACGAATGGCAATGTCGATGCTGTAATTAATGGCAATGTCGAAGAATGGAGATTTAAGGAATTAGTTAGATGGTATTTTTTTAACGAGATACCTACAAGTGAAATTTCCTATAAAGTTCCAGAATCTGCTCGTGAGTATGAACAGATAATAAATAGAAATAAATATACGGTAACAGTATTTGGATTTGCGGGATGTACACATTGCAATTTATATTTGCCAAATGTCAATGATTTGGCTGCAGATTACGGTCTTGATATTTATTATTTTGATCGCGATAAAGATATTAATCTATGGGAAGATGTAGTCGATTTGAGTTTGGATATACCGGCTAAATGTGTAACAAGTGGTAAGGCAACGACGACAAGTGGCTACTTTGCGAAACCAATGACTTTAATTACCAAGAAAGGCAAAACAGTAGATTGTATTAAGGGTAATGTAAAAAAAGAAGAATTAGAGGCTATGCTAAGGAAGTATGGTATTATAAAGGAGAAAAAGAAGTAATGGATAGAGATGCATATAAAGAATTGATGCTATTTAAGCAAAAATACCCGGGTTCGGTAACTTGGTTTAGACTAAAAAAACATTGTGAGATAATTGATAAACATTTGAATCCTAATGAAACTATACAGTTTTGTATAGCAGGACAGTTAGATAATGATAATTTGAGCTTTTTTAATACTGGAGTTTTAGCTTTGACTTCAGAGAGAATTATAATTGCTCAAAATAGACTATTAGTTGGATATAAGTTTTCCTCTATTACGCCAGATTTGTTTAACGATTTACAAGTATCAACGGGTTTAATTTGGGGCAATCTAACAATAGATACTTTAAAGGAAAAAGTTCATATGTCTAATTTGGCAAAATCCTCACTACCAGAGATAGAAACACAAATAACAATGTTTATGCAAGAGGCAAAAAAGCAATATGCTAGAAGAGACGAGGATTAGAATATTCTCGTTTTTGTGTAGGTGATTTTATGAAAAAATATATCGCGTTTATTAGTTTAATTATTATTTTATTTTTGGGGTATTTTTACTTTATCAATAAACCTAAAAATTATAATACAGAGTACACCATCAATGATTATAAAATTGTGGAAAGTTATAATAAAGAAAAGAAGTATTATAATTATACCTTGACTAAAGAAGATATGACGTTTAATTTTGTTTCGCAGATATCTTATTCATCAAAGAGAAAGCTCATAAAGAATATAGAAGAAGTAAAAAAGGATGAGACACTTTGTGTAAGACCAGTAAGTGAAACTGATTCATTTGAGTTTATTTGCTATAAAAATGGCGAATATGTAGATAAATATTTGGCAGGCATGGAGGATGTAAGTGAACCTAAAAAGATGAATCGCATAGCAAATATAGACATATATGATGATGAACATGAATTTGTTATTTGGAACAATAAAGGATACACATCTCTTTTGGAAAATAAAAAACATGAGTTTTTAAATAAAGAATCGTATGATAATTTATTAACCTACCAAATGGGAAAGTATTTAGTAGTTGCTGATTATGATCAAACTAGATCGTTTAATAAATTTTATATTTATAATAACGAAACAAAGGAAGTAGACTCTTGGGAGTTAGAAACAGATATCTCATTTGATTCCTACTTTATGGGAGATATTGATGAAAAAATATATTTATTTAATCAAAAGAATAAAGTGCAATATAGCTTGGATATAGAAAAGAAAAAAATAAAGATAACAAGTGATAAAGAGGGCGCAATTTATTTTGATAAGGAAATGGGACATAAATCTTTAGATAGTTTGGCCTATAATCAAGTTTTATTTAAAAAGGAAAATAAATATAATTTTATATTAAAGGATGAAAAATTATATTTGAGATTATATAATAATGAGCAAGAAATTCGCATATCTGATAAAAATATTGATCACATAGTTTATACAACTGATGAGGAAATATATTATTTGGTTGATGAGAAATTATATAGTTATCGCATAGGCAAAGGGGAAAAACTGTTATTAGTTAATTTTGAATGGAATTTTACTTATTTAAATAAAATATTTATCTTTGATTAACAAAAAGATTAATTATACATATCCTATAATAGGAGTGATAATATGTATTTTAGAGAAATTAAAGGAGATACTTATTTTGATTATTATACAATTGAAAAGGGAGATAATCTATATAAAATAAGCAAAGAATATAATATTAATCCAACATTACTTGCCAGTATGAATGGTTTAAATTCGAATGATTATATTTATCCAGGACAGGTTTTATTAGTACCAAATAATAATTATAGTTATTATATAACTAAATCAGGAGATACAATTAGTGAGGTAGCTAAGACTTTTGATGTCAGTGAAAGTAAATTATTGGGAGACAATAAGACTATTTATTTACTTGAAGGGCAAATGTTGGTTAAGAAAAAGAATTAAAAAAAGGAAAGTAAAATTTCCTTTTTTGTGTTATTATGCTTTATTGTTCTTTTCAAGTAAATTATTAATTTCAATTTTGAATTTTTTATTTAATAAGTGTTTGATAATTAGAACGATGAATAGATAAAAAATTAGAATAAATATGAGTGTGTATGAAATAGGGAGATTTATGTATAAATTGTAATACATAAATTCTGTCAAATATGGTTGTATTATGCTATATATAGCAAAGAATACTATTATTGATACTAGAATAGAGATAGAAATCAATATTATATGCGCTATTAAAAAGTACAATAAAATAAACTTTTTTTGCTCACCAAAAGCTCGCAATAATCCGATAATTTTATTGTTGTTATTAATATTTTTCTTTGCAAAACTATAGGCTATGTTTAGAATTATTATTATTACTATTGATAGAATATATATAGGAATTGTTTTTAAATATACATATGATTCATCAAAGGTAATGGGATTTATATAACTAATATTGTTATTATCTAGAAAGTCGGTAATGCTATTATAGTTTTCTTTTTTATCATAGACTATCATTTTTTGATTATATGAATCAATGTCAAAAAGGCTAAAGTCATTCACGGAAATATAGCATACGTTGGCCTCTTCCATTTGGATATTAGTATATGTTCCAACTACATTGAAATTGTATTTCCCATTAGATAGGGGGGTATCAAATAATGATTTTGAATCAATAGTTTTACTAAAATCCATGTTCAATGAGTATTCATAAGGATACAGTTTTTTCGGACAAATCATATCTCCTTTTTCCTTCAAAACATGCCCATCAATCATTTTTATGTGATTTTCGTCCAGTAATGGTTTTATATATATATAGTTTATTTCATTAAAATCAAAGTTGTATCCAAAGCGATATTTACCTTCGCTGGCGAAGATTATACTCTTATTATTTTTTATTAAATTTAAATCAGTGCTTTCAGGTAGTACTAAGGTTCTTCCTTCAATACCATTAGTTGTTGCCTTGTAAAAATCATTTGACAGTTTTATTATTGTTAAACATAATAAAACTATTAAAATAAGAAATGAATTTATGATAATATGAATAATGTTTTTTGTTGTAATAAATTTTCTAATAAAATATTTTGATAAGTTATTTTTCATATTTAACCATCCCGTTTTCAATGGTAATAATAGTATCAGCATACTTCTTAATTTCTTGGCTATGTGATACGACAATAACACATTTTCCTTCATGTGCCAATTTTTTCAACAATTCAAATAATGTTTTTTCATTATCTTTATCCAAATTGCCTGTGGGTTCATCAGCTAAAATTATTTCAGGGTTGTTCACAAGTGCTCTCATGAAAGCTATTTTTGCATTTTGACCAGTAGATAGTTCACTTGGTAATTTTTTTTCTTTTCCTTCAATTTCGAGCAATTTAAACCATTTTAAAATTTCTTCTCTTTTTTCTTTGTAATTTTTTTGAGATGATATGTAATATGGGAGCATTATATTTTCTATTGTCGATATATCTTCATCTAGATGAAATTCCTGAAACATAAATCCTATATGTTTGTTTCTCATTTGCGCTTTTTTTGATTCATCCATAGTGTCAGTATCTGTGTTAAAAAGCATATATTTTCCTGAAGTTTTTTCTTTTAATAAACCAATTATTTGCAATAGTGTTGATTTGCCAGAGCCAGAGTGTCCTATAATGGCATACATCTTTCCGCGTTTAAAATTTACGGTAGCGTTATTTATACCATTTATTTGTTGTTCATTTGGTGTATAGTTTTTTTCTATATTTACGAGTTCTATTATATTATCATTCATACTAATCACATATTTATTATAATTCTTTTTAATACTATGTGCAAGCAATTTGTGTTTTTGCTATTGACTAAATTAAAAAATAATATTATATTGTGGTTAGAAAGGAAAATTTATGAAAAAAATTAGTGTATTATTGATAGCAATACTATCTGCATTTATCGTTGTTGATGTTGTAAAAGCAATGAAAGTACATGCGCCTTTTTCTTTTAATAATAAGGGAGATTTAATCTCTCTTTATGATCAGAAAAGTGGTGGAAATATTACTATTGCAGCCGACATTATCTCTGATAGCTCTGATTCGTCATTGAATCTTAACTTGTCTAAGAAAGTTTTATGGTACTATGATTTTATATCTTTGAGTGTCAAGTCAATTTATCAAAAGAATCATGTTGAATCTACTTGGACAAGTCAATCGTCAGGAAACTATCGTGGCAATATAGTTTTAAATACCCATAATGATTCGATAACTGTACAAGGTGAAGGATACTTATTTCCTTAATAAAAAAGTTAACAATTTTATTGAAATATAGATTGTTAACTTTTTAAATTGTTATAAAATAAATTTAAGAATAAATAGGATAAAATTATAGCAACAAATAAATTCTATAATAAATATAGCGAATTCCATTATATTTAAACTGATTATACGTAGTTTCGTTGCGCCTAATGTATATAGTATTTGGTTTTTTATCTTTCCATCTATTAATAGGTCTATTAATACGGCAAGATATAAAATAATGATGATAATCTTAATTATAAGAATAAAAATCTTAAAGATTTTAGTTAAGGCAAGTGTGTTTTCATCATATTTTTCCGAATATTTAACTTCAATATTTTCGTTTTCTTGGTTATATTTTTTTAATAAAGTATCTATATATGACCAATCTGATAGTAAAATAAAATAACCACTTGTACTTTCAAGTTTTAGAGAGGAAAATGTCTGGTTGTTTAAGTATACAATGTTATCTAAGCAGTTATCATTTGCTTTAATCTTAATATTCGTATTAGCGATTGTTTTATTTAACTTATTCAATTGTTTTTGATGAGAATAAATAGTATTATCATTTACTTGATTATCAATGGAAAAATATAAGTCATATAGGTTGGATTTTTCAACTTGGATTATTTTTTCAAAAAGGTTATCCGATTCAAAATCATCATTTTGAGTAGCGGGTATAAAAATGTAACTTCCATCGAAATTATCATTGTTAATTTTGATATAATAATTATTTAAAGTAGTAATGAATGCATATAAAGTTGCCATTAATAAGATTATGAATAGATAAATTTTAGTATTTTTTCTGGCTAGAATATTTTTTAAAACCATTTAAATCACCTTAAGTAAATTATACAAGATAATTTTAATAATATAAATAGTTTTAATAATTTAGTATTTATGTTTTTTTTATGTTATAATTTTGATGATAGGAGGATGGTAAATGTGATATTAAGAAAACCTTATGCTTTTATTATTAAGCACTTTAGATTAATACATTTAATAATGCTTGGTTGTTTAGTATTTATTATTTACAATTTGAATGACATTTATCATTTATTCCATACTTTGCAATTGTCTAATACGACGATTTATACAGGCGCTTATATTTATATTGATAACTTAGTTTATTATTTTGTTTTGGCGGCATTAGCTATGGCTGGGGTCGTGTTATGGCTGTTAAGAGAAAAGAAGAAGCCAATTAAGTTGTATTTATTTTTAGTTGTCTATTTTATCTTATTATTAGTAGGATATTCTTATCTTTTTAGTGTACTTAAGACTATTCAAGATGAGGTAGTAAATCTTGATACAATAATATTGACTAAAGATATTGCCAATTTGATGATATTACCGGGATATTTTGGCATATGTCTTTGCTTTATTAGAGGTATAGGATTTAATATTAAACAGTTTAATTTTAGTAAAGATATAGAAGAGTTACAGATTGCCTCGCAAGATTCGGAAGAATTTGAGGTTTTAATTGGTCAAAATAATTATAAGTATTTGCGAGCAATAAGACGAGCCTTAAGAGAGACAAAGTATTATATACTAGAAAATAAGTTTGCCTTTATATGTGTTGGAGTAGGTATTGTTACGGTTTTTTCAGGGTTTGGTATATATTATTATAATCAGTATTTAAAGAAATTATCAGAGGAAGAAGTAACATCTGTAAATGGTATAAGTTATATCGTAAATAAGTCATATATGACGGAGAATGATTTCAAGGGAAATAGGGTTAGAAAAGGTTATAAGTATGTTGTCGTAGATATGAAGATGCACAATTCAACTGATACAGATAAAAAATTGGATTTAGATTTAATTACATTAGCTGATAGTGAAATAATTTATTATCCGACATTGTCGAGAAATAGCAAGTTTTATGATTTAGGAGTACCTTATCGAGAAGATCAAATAATTAAGTCTTTTGAAGATGTTAATGTTACATTGGCTTTTGAAATACCAGTTTCTGTTAAGACGAGAAATTTTACTTTGAGAGTACAATATAAACTAGAATCTAGTATGGATAAAGTAATTGCTAGATATAGAAATTTTGCAATTAATACAGTAATGGTAGATAGCAAGGATACTATTAAAGATAATAATGTAAATGAAACAATTAATATTGATACTGTAGGAAAGAATAAATTTGCTATAACCATTAATAGTTATCAAATAAGGGATTCTTATACAAATAAATATGCAGTTTGTAGGGAGGATTTAACTTGTAATAATATCTCTCGTGTTATTAAGCCAAGTAATAGTACAAAGAGTACAATGTTAGTGGTTGATTTTAATGGGATGATGCACGATGATGCTAATTTTACAAAAACATTCAATACTTATAATAAAGTTTTTGCCAATTATGTATCAGTTCTTTATAAGATAGGTAATAAAGAATATAATGAACCAGCCAATATTGTTTCAATGAGTGATGTTGATGGTAAAGTATTTATTGAAATTGATAGAAGAATTATGAATGCGAGTAGTATATCTTTGCATTTTGATTTTAGAAATGAAAAGTTTAATGTGGCATTGAAGGCTTAATAAAACATTGTAATTATTTACAATGTTTTATATTGTCTTTAAAATATCTAATAAGTATAGTCGTTCATTTGTTATGACGGTTGGATTATTGTCTTGTTTAACTAAATTTATAATATCTTCTATTTTGAACCATTTTACTTCTGTTAATTCTTCTTTTTGAATGGTAAATTCAGAGATATCTAAGTTTAACTTTATATAAAAAAAGTATGTTATATGGGAATTAGTTTCTTCGCGAATATATTCTCTTTCACCAAAAGGAATTAAGTCATTTTCAGAAACTGTAATACCTATTTCCTCTTTGATTTCTCTAACAAGTGCGGATTTTAGGGGCTCGAATGCCATGACATGCCCAGCACATAACCCATATTTATTGGGACTATATCTCTTATTAGGACTTCTTTTTTCTAATAGGACTTCATTATTATCATTGATTACGAAACAGGCAACTTCATTATGAAGGTAGTTTTGGTTATGAATTTCTTCTCTAGGAAGAATTTTTCCTGTTGGATTTCCGTCTTCATCAACAATCTCTATTAACTCAATTTCTTTTGATATTTCGTCTTCTTCAGTTATACAATATTTTTTAAATTGCATATTGGATTTTTCGTTATATTCAAAATATTCTTTATCTTTTAAATGATTTATGACTGTATCAAATAATTCAGCTAGACCCATTCTCTTTAGGTCGTTAAGAATTGTCTTTTCGATGTCGTTCCATCGTTCGTCACTTTTTTCTAGAGGTTTGTAAGATTTTTTGCATGATGCATAAAAAACTTTATAATCCCAGACTATATTGGTATATTCAATTCGGATATAAATTTCTTTTGAGTTGCTGATAAGATGAAAACCATGATGTTTATCATATTCAGGAATCATCTCTAGATAATTATCTTTATCCCATATGGATAGGTTGAAATCCCAGTTAGGACGATCTAAGGGGATAAATGTTGTGCAATAACGCGTTCTTTTTTTTATCATAAAATCACCTAAATATATAAAAACCATTGCTTCTGCAACGGTCTTTTAAAGTACATCTAGTATGTACATATCATCTAATGGAGGGGCCTACCGGATTTGAACCGGTGCTCAGGGAGTTGCAGTCCCTTGCCTTACCACTTGGCTAAAGCCCCATTTGTCATACGCATTTATAATTCTACACTAATATAATATCTTTGTCAATTAGTGTAAATGAATTTATACTAAATTTTATGATTAAATTTAAATATTATGATAAGTAAAAAAAGCACTAGAAATTAGTGCATTTGTGCAATTCTTTTTACAGGTTTTCCATCTAAATTATGAATTATTTGAATTCGCTTAGGTTCATTAATTAAATGGTATATTAATCCTGTATTATTTTTGCAGACCTCCATTAATTCGCTTAGGTTATTACTGCTTGAGAATCCCTCATATGTGTAACCATTTAGGCTAAAATAATCATTGTCAGATAATCCGAATAGGTCGTATAGTTTGTTGTGTTCTTCAGAGATATATCCCGCAGTTGTCATTAGGTCTAAAACTTCTTTAATATCTAGACAACCATCATTTTTGGCGCGTATTATACCATCAAGGGTTATGCGATGAGGTGAAAAA
>CAJTKV010000001.1:0-78237 GCA_910577075.1 uncultured Bacilli bacterium | reverse complement strand
TAAGAGCCCTTGTTCTTCTAGTGTTTGATTTGGTGTAACACCTAATATGGTAGACATGTTTGGAAGTTCTTCTAAGGCCTCCGTTAGTGTTATTGGTTCATAACCTAAGCCTTTTAAAATTTCGATATCTCCATAAGCGCATCCTTCGGATATCTCCGGATCTAAAGCGATAGCAAAATTTTTTCCCAATTTTCTTTGACTATTTTCTACTTTGTCACCAAAATTACACCATCTTTTATAATTGGTTTGGTCTCCTCCATGAATGTGTTCTTTAGTAATAGGCAATTTACCATCATATACAAAGGCTATCAATAATTCTCGAAGATTGTAATGATCTAATGGAATTACCGCTTTTTTGACAATTTTATTGTAATTGATTTTCATATATTTTCCCCGTTTCATTGGCTTTGTATTATAGCTTTTTTCGGGGAATAAGTCAATTCTTATAGTTTTTATTTATATACTGCAAGATTGAAGCATCTCTTTTGTTGATATCACCTCTTCCAACACCGAGATTAATATCTTCTTTGACATGTTCACCATGAAAATCGGATCCAACGGAATATAGCAGCTTATATTTATTGACCATATCCATGAAAAATTCTCTTTCTTCGGGAGTAATGTTTGGGTGATATGTTTCTAATCCCATAAGTCCACATTTGATCATGTCTTTCAACAATTCTTCAAATTCCTCGTGATTAAGTTCTAAAGATGTGGGGTGTGCAAGTATGGATATGCCATGTGATTTAGCAATCATATTAAGTATGTCGGGGAAGGGGTATCCCTTATTATTACAGCGTGATTCATTAAAAGCTTCTATCAAGTATTCATCAAAAGCCTCTTGAACAGTTTGTACATAGCCATATTTTATGAGTAATTTAGCTAGATCAGGTCTTCCGATGTTTCCTGGTCTGTTGAATATTTCAGCAAGTTCATCTGGTCTGAATGTTATGTCTAAGTGTTTTAAATATTCTACAATGTTTTTTAGATTATTAATATTGTTTTCTCTTACAGTTTTTAAGAAGGCATTTAATTCTTTATTATAATAGTCAATTAGGTATCCGAGAATATGCATTCTGCCTTTTTTTACCTGAGCAGTTAGTTCTACGCCAGGTAATATTTTAATTTCTGGATATTTATTGTAATCAATACTTTTTAAACCTTCAATGTTGTCATGATCAGTTATGGCGATTGTGCCAATGTTTTGCTCAATAGCTTTCTTAATGACTTCATCGGGTGTGTATTCGCCATCAGAGTAGTTGGTGTGAGTGTGGAGATCAATAAGTTTGTGATCTAATTCATATTCTTCAATAACTCCAAGTAATTCTTGGGCAAAAACTCGCTCTTTTGGTCGCACCTCTGCTTTAAGAATAGATTTTAAAGTCTTTATGTCCATGTATGATGTGCGCATATTACCTGCTTTTTCTAGAGGAGATAGATACCCTTCTTGGGCGTTTATTTCCTTGTTGCATATAAAGTAGACGGTTGTGGTGGCTTTAGTGATTGGCATAGGATAATTTCTTGAAAGATAGTTTTCTTGGTAATTATTTATAGTTATATATGGTTGGATATCATCAGGCATTAAAATAGCTTTGGTTTCCTCTCTTACCTCTCTTCGAACGGCTTCATCAAATGTCTCACCATTATCGACTTTTCCTCCTGGTAGCATATAAAATCCAGAGTAGTTGCAAACGAGAATTTTATCGTCTACAATACTTATCAAGCGGGCTTTCTTTGATGTTAAATCGGCATTATCTAAAGGTGTATTAATTGTTTTACATTTCATTTTATCACTTCCTGCTTTAATTATTTCATGGATTGTTATATAATTAAAATATATATAAGTAATATTATTTATAACCGGAGGTTATCTTATGGATATTGATTTTGAACTATATAGAGTTTTTAACGAAGTTGCTAATGCTGGAAATATTACGGCTGCGAGTGAGCGATTACATATTTCTCAGCCCGCCGTATCTAAGTCAATTAAGTCCCTTGAAGAACAATTGGGAGGTCCTTTATTTATTCGGACTAAGAGGGGAGTTATATTAACTGAAGAAGGTAGGGAACTTCATAATTATATTAGGACAGCAATTGAATATATTCGAAATGCTGAACATAAATTTAGTGATATGGTTAATTTAGATGTTGGAACCATTAAAATTGGGATATCGCGTACTTTAGTTAAATTTTATCTATTGCCATATCTTGAAGTATTTCACAAAAAATATCCAAATATTAAAATTGAAATACTTACTAATATGGCATCAGAATTAGTACCTAAATTGCGCAATGGTCTAATTGATATGGTTATTGCCAATATGCCAATGAAACCACAAAGTGATATTGTTGTTGAAAAATTGGTCGATATTCAAGATATTTTTGTCGTTAGTCGAGATTATAATATTGAATCTTATAATATAAATGTTGAAGATTTAAATAATTATTCTTTGATTTTACAACCAAGAGGAAATAATACTCGCGATTATTTAGATAGTGTAATGGCTAAGAGCAATGTTTATCTAAATCCTGAGATGGTTTTAGCAAGTTATGGTCTAGTTGAGGATATGGCTAAAATTGGCTACGGAATTGGGTATGTAGTTGAGAAATTTGTAACTGATGAATTAAAGAATGGGAATTTAGTTAAGATAAATATAAATCCTCCGATACCTCCAAGATATATTGGCCTTCTGACAAAGAAGGATACTATTCCCTCATTTGCGGCTAAGAAACTTATTGATTTATTAAAAAAGGCTGATTAGTCAGCCTCTTTTTCTTTGTTATTATTTAGTAATCGCAAGTATTGAATTTCATAATCTTCCACACTGGCTCTCTTATTATTAATTGTCTCGGCTGTTTCATCAATATATTCATTCATTCTTTTTATATCTTCTTTGTTATATGGGTTTAGGATAAATTGCTTGATACACATCATTGCTACATTATCAGCAAGGCGTCTTAGGGGGCTTGTTACATGAGAATAGTAATCAATTCCCAATCCATAATGTCCGGTGTTGTTGCGGCTATACCGAGCTCTGGGGTATAGATTTTTTAAGAATTCGATGTTGTGAACGATATCTAATGTACACTCTTTTTCACGCAATCTATTTTGCAAACGAGTGAGTTTTTCGATATCGCTTTCATTGATGGTATGACATCTATAGATGAACGGAAGTTCTCTTTCACTAAATAATTTAGCAATCTGGTGATTTGTGTATATCATTGCTGCTTCAACGGCAGAGGTAGCAGCTGTAACTTCTGTTCTAGGATGGAATTGTTTATATAGAGCTTCTTCATTATATACACGCTTTAGTATATCTGTTAGATTAGTTAAGTTAACAAGCATATTGAAAAATTCTTCGTCATCAGTTCCGTGGTCTAGACAGTCATCAAAATGTTTATAAGAACAGTTTTCCGTAATCTTACATATTTCGTTTTTAATATTAAATTTGATTAATTCGCCAGTGTATGCGTCTATATCAAAATAAAAACTCATGCAATAAGTGTTTTTGCCAGTGTTTAAACTCATGGTATCTCCAGCTAAGTTAAAGGGATACATGGGAATGCAATAGTCGTCCATATAGAGGGAAGTTGTTCTTCTAGATGCTTCATCATAAAGAATGGAAGATTTAGGAATATAAGAACCGGGATCGGCGATATGAACACCAAAGTGATAAATGCCGTCTTTTAGTGTCAAGGATAAGCCGTCGTCTAATTCTTTGGCTCCTTCACCATCAAAGGTATAGATTTTTCTTTTAGTGGTTGCTCTTCCGACATTTTCGTATTGTCGATGTATTCTTTTTGATTCCAAAATATGGGATTCCTTAAATTCGTTATGGACTTCATATTTATAACTTAAATATCCGAGATTAATATCTTCTTCTTCATCATTGATAGTATTTAATATATCATTAATAAAAAAGGATAACTTTTCCTTATGGATAATGGAAGTATAGGTATGATTTTGACAAAATTCTTTTACTTTGTCGAGCATTAAGGTCTTGCTAAATTTGTCTATTTTCATCTTTTTGCTGTTAAAGAATATCTTTAGGACTTTATCGTAATAAATCAAATCATCAATTGGGCCGAGATTTTCTTTGGAAAGATAGGCTTCAAGGGCTTTAAGATAGGCGTCTAGTACTTTTTCTACTAGAGGTATGCCGTCTTTATCTAGACTATTGACAATGTGTGGAAATTTCTCATACGCTTGGTTAAATATATTGATATATTTAAGTTTAAAGATAATATAAGATATGAATTCCTCTTTGTTAGGATCATATTCAACAGGATTTCCATAATCAAATCCGAGAATGGCATTTTCCATTTTATTTATCAGTTGACGTAATAAATTATAATTTTTATCTATGGTAGCATTATCCTCTTTAGGTTTGGCATGTAAGAGTTTTCTTATTTCATTATGAATAAAAGTAAAGTCATCATAAAATTGAATTTGTAAAGATCGAGAATCTTTAATTAAATCATATAAAATATCGAAGATATCAAATAGATAATTTTTGTTCTCTGATGTACTATAGTCAAAATTTTCAATATCTTCTTTGAGAATGCTTACTAAAGTCATGGCAACTTTGTTTTTATTCATACTATATAATTTTTCTTTGTTATTTATTAAAGTTTGTTTTATCAGTTGTGAGTAAGTTAATTGTGTTCTATCCATGATGTGTGTTCTCCTTATATAAATTATACAATTATTTATTTTAAATTTCTATGTATTTTTTATTATATGTTATAAATTTATGAGATAAAGTAAGATAAAAAAGAATAATTTATTTATTATCAATAAAAATATAATTTATAACAGTAATATCAACTTGTTTGTTAAAAGATATTAATCGCAATAAATAGTAATTTTTTTATGTTGTACTAAATAGATAAAAAATTGTAATTTATAGGTGATATAACTTGATAATAATGGAAAAAAAATATATAATGTTAATATAACAAGGAGTGTCGGTACTATGCGATATAAATTCAGGAGTTTTTTGATATTAGCTGGGGTATTACTTTTTATGGTAGTTGGATATGCAGCAGTATCTGTAACGTTTAAATTTGAAGGTTTAGCAAAGGTTGGAGCAAACGAAGAGGACTTTAGGGTATCTTTTACACGAGCTAATTTAGATGGAGAAGATGTTGCACCAACTGTTGTTTCTACTGATGGTATGCGTTTGAAATATAAAACGGGAGCATTAAAATTGAAAGATGAAAAATCGGTTTTAGAATTTGCAATCACTAATAATAGTAAATTATATGATGCAAAGATGCAAATTAAATGCGATGATGTAGATGCGAATATAGCGAGTTTAACGGTTAATTTAAAGGAAGATAGAATCAATGCAGGAGAAAATGTTTATGGTAGCGTAAGCGTTGCTTTAACAAAGGATTATACTAGTGATGCCAGTGATACTAGTGATACTGTAGAAATAGCTGTTTCATGTCGCCTAGTATTAACGGCCTTAGAAAGAACAGAAGTTGGGGAAGAAGCTCCTGATTTAGTTGATAGCAAGTATAGAGAAACTCTATTGAATGGAGCAGATCCTGTATTAAAAAAAGGTTTAATTCCTGTAACAATTGATAATACTGGAAAAGTTACCTATGCCAATGTCAATGCAAGATGGTATAAATATGGTGAAAAAGAGAGTGGGCTAATGCCGTCATATTAAAAGATGATATTTCTAAGGTTTATAATGTAGGTAATGTTATTGCTGAGGAAGATATAGATGCATATTTTGTATGGATACCAAGATATAAGTATAAATTGTGGAATGTTGATCAAACTGAGGGATATATTGAATCAGAATTAGAAAATTTGAATTCTCAGTCTATTGATATAATATTTGAAGACAAAAATACAGAAGTTTCAACAGGAACAAAAAATGGTGAGTGGCTTACCCATCCGGCCTTTACGACATTTGATGTAAACGGTATGTGGGTAGGAAAATATGAAGTAGGATATAGAGGTGCAACGACTAAAGCTAATGCCTACGTTTCATCAGCTGATAGTTCTAATATAATTATTAAACCTGGAGTTTATGCTTGGACAAATAACAACGTTAAGAATATATTTTATGCTAGTTACAATTATGATAGAGCTAAAAACTCGCATATGATGAAAAATACTGAATGGGGAGCAGTAGCGTATTTGACCTTCTCACGTTTTGGAAATGGTGTCAATGTAAGAAGAAATAATCATAGCGATTTGTTAACCGGCTATTCAGAGGAAGAAAAAGCGACATGTTTTTCACCAACCAATTCAGATTGTTGTAAGTCCGGAAAGAATAATCAATATACCGTTCCATATAATACAGAGATAGGTTATTTGGCAAGCACGACCGGAAATATAACTGGAATTTATGATTTTGCAGGTGGTTCATATGAATATGTTGCAGGATTTATATCGGGAAATTATGATAGAAGTAGATTAACGGATGACGACTATAATCAATATAAAGACTACTTTGATGTATATGCATCTAATAGTTCCTTTTATACGTTTAATAATAGGATTTTGGGAGATGCAACTGGAGAAGTTGGACCATTTTATTGGTATAAAGATGGAGATGGTAATAATAAGGCACATAACGCATGGAATAGAAACAAGGCACAATTTATAGCTACTGATAGTGCAGCTAAGTATGGACCTTGGTTCGTACGCGGTGGCAACAATTATTATGGTGTTCTTTCTGGCCCTTTCGCTTTTCAAAATGCTAGTGGTGACGGAATAGTTGAGCACGGTTCTCGATTAGTTTTATCTATATAGAGGGATAACAAGGTTTATTCCTTTTTTTCTTGCATATAATTAATAAAATTGACAAATTGGATATCTGCTTTTATAATTTATCTTGAAAGGGAAGAAGTGTATGAAGACCTGTATTGTTATTTATAATCCAAATAGTGGTCATACTTTGAAGAAGAGTAAGATTCCGAAGTATAAAGAGATTATTGAAAAATATGGTTATAATGTTACTTTTATAGGTACAGAATATAAGGGTCATGCAAAGGAAATTGTCAGCCATATAGGTTTTGTCAATTTAGTTATTTCTATGGGTGGAGATGGGACATTTAACGAAATAGTCTTTGGCAATTTACAAAGAAAACAGAGATTGGTCTTAGCGCATATACCCGTTGGAACGACAAATGATATTGGAGTAATGTTCGGTTATGGCAAAGATATCGAGAAAAATTTGGCTTTATGTTTGTCTGGAGAAGTAAAGGGCATTGATATTTGTCTTATTAATAATCGCCCTTTTGTCTATGTTTCGGGATTTGGCAAGTTTATGACTATTCCCTATGATACTCCAAGAAAGCTTAAGAAAAAATATGGGCATATGGCGTATTTGATGTGTGGATTAAAGGATTTCTTTAGTGTAACAAAAAATTATGATGTAACTTATGAAATAAATGGAGAAAAGGTATCTGGTTTATATTCGTTTATGTTGATAAGTTCGGCAAATCGCATTGCAGGAGTCAATAACTTTTATAAAGATGTAAAACTAGATGATGATACGTTTGAAGTTTTAATGTGTACTTATACGCGCAGATTAGATATTATTAAGGCGTTAGGGAAGCTTGTTACCAGTGATGCAGAACATGTCGATGGATTCGAGTTTTATCGCACATCACACTTAAAAATAACGTTTAAGACCCATCCGAAGAATGCTTGGTGTGTTGATGGCGAGAAGTTAGAGATAAGAACTCTAGTATATGATATTAAAAATGAGAGAGATGTTAAAATATTGCTTCCGAAGAAGAATATTTCTAAATTATTTGTAAATAAAGAGGACTAATTAATTAGTCCTCTTTTTAAACATGTTTTTTAATCGATTTCTAATGCGTTTGCCGAAGCGTATTTCAATTATTAGGCCAATGATGGTAAGAAGGCTTATTATTTTGCCAATTGTGCTTAATGGAGCACGATATTTAAGGCGAATATTATGGGTTCCAGCATTACATTTGAATATTAATAGGGTATCTTCTAAGGATTCTGTTTCTACTTCTTTTCCATCGATATAGACATGCCATCCTTGATCATAAGGAATGGATGTATAGACGTACATATTTTCATCTAAATTTATATTGCCGATTATTTCGTCTTCTTTATAAGACATCATATCGAATTTATAACTATTTAAATAATTATATGCTTCTATAAAGTTATCATGATTAATATTATATACATTGAATGATGTTTCATAGTAATTATTAAATCCGACATATATATCTATGATTTCATCACTTGATGATATATTTATGACATTTGATTCACTGTAGTCATCGAGATAGGCATAGTATATATCGGGATTGTTTTCTAAAATAGTTTCATAATTATCATTTTTATAATAAAGAGTATCACCAATGATGATAAAGTCAATGTTATAATCATCACTGTAAAAATACATGTTATCAAAAGGATTTTCATATTGATATTTTAGAATAACACTTGTACTGTCATTATATACTTCTTCGGTGTTTATTAGAGTTGTTGGTTCTAAAACGTTATCGATACCGGTAGCGTAATACATATAATCATTTTGTGCAGCAAAAGGGTTACCAACTCCAGCGGTCCAATCTTTAATATCTTCTTTAACACCATATATGAGACCAACATTATAGACAAACTCATTAGCAGTTTCCTCTATTGTCTTTATCTCTTTATAGCGGAAATAGTCATTTAGGGAACCAATGAAGTATTTTATATCGAACATCAAATCATATATTGGGGTCGAATGAACATAATAGTAACTGTTTATTTCGTTTCCTGGGATTCCCAAGTTATGTTGTAATATAGCCATATTTTCGTAGGCCATAGATGAGAAAGTTGTCATACCATTGTAGTTATACCAAGAAGAGTCATTAAGGGTCATCATTTCCGTATTTTCAATGCGATAGAATAATTCATCATCATAATTTTTTACATAATCTAGTAATTCTTCTGTTGAATTGTAATCTTCATAAAAGACACTTAAAACTTGTGTTATATCCCAGTTATAATTAATGGCAATGATAACATCCACAGATGCAACAGCTATAATGCCAATATAGAATAGACTAGGTAGTCTATTGGTAAAATAGTAACAAGCATAGAAGACAAAGTATAGACTAAGAAGAATCATGTTGATATATATCATATTAGTGGTTATTCCTTGCCATCCTTCTTCTTTAACGAGTAGCAACAGCACGATTAAGAAGACATAGGATAGTGCTACCATGGGAAAATTAATCTTTTTAATGTTAATAAGACTGTAGGCACATATAGTTACAAGAACAAAACTGTAGAGGAACGAATAGCGATATGGCAAGTCGTTTGGAACGTGAAAGGCATGTAAGATATAATCTAGTTGTGGCAAGAAGAATGCCAATATAAAGAATCCCAATATGAGAAGATAACATATTTTGTTTTTTATTGGAATATCTATATTTATTAGATAAAGGAGAAGTAAAGCAACCGAGAGAATGCCACATGATATATTCGGATTGGTTATTGTGTCTGATGCAAAGACAGTTGTGTCAACACCCGTGAAATGTCCAAAGAGATAATCGACAAATTCAAAGGCATAATACTGGCTTGTCGGTATTTCTCCTCCTGTTGCTGAAATTGATGCCATAGATTGAGCCATTGGCAAAAGGAAGGCCGCGGTTAAAAGGCCCGCAATTAAAGAACATATTCCAAATGTGAAGCATCTTTTAAAGAATATCTTTATATTCTTTAAAGTTTCTCCTTTTTTAATTTTAAATTTATAAATATTATATATAAGGAAATAGACAACAGAGAAGATGCATATCATATAACCGATGAAGTAATTTGCTATTAGCATAAGAGCTAAACTGAAGGTGTAGAGTTTCCATTTGTTTTCTTTGACAATGCTCTCTATTCCGAGTGTTATAAGAGGGAGGAATACTAAGCCATCTAACCACATGATATTCCAGTAATATGCAGAAAAGTAGGCTTGGAAAGCATAGATTATTCCAAGGGGAATTAAATATAATTTTTTAGTGTCAAATTTCTTACTTAAGTAATAAACCATAGTTACGCTGGCAACAACGGCCTTAAGTCCGATTATAAAAGAATAAGAAGTAACAAGATTATTTCTCGTGAATAATAACATAATTATATTAAAGGGACTAGATAGATAATTTAAAAAGTTTCTAAAGAAAGGAAGACCTAACCCCATGCTGAAGGAGTAGGTAAAACCGGAGAAACTATGTAACCTATCATATAGTTCACCAAGCATTGGTCCGTATTGATGATAAAAATCCACACATAGAAGAGAATTATCTCCCAGAGGAGTTACATTATTTAATTGATAAATAAAGCCGACTATCAATACGCCAATAAAGAAAGTGGCAAAATATAATCTATTGTTTTTTAAGAAATTTAATAATTTACTACGCATAAAATCACCTATCATAATTATACATTAAATCATTAAATATAAGAAGAGTTTTATTTTTTTCTTGCAAAATAGTCTAAATGGTTGTATTATTTAGTAGTTGACAAAAAGGGAAGTGATTTTTATGGATAAAATTATTAATATTGCCGTTGTGGCACACGTTGATGCAGGTAAATCAACATTAGTAGATGCATTATTGCAACAAAATGGTGTTTTTTCAGAACATGATCAAATTGTTGAACAAGTGATGGATTCGAATGATATTGAAAGAGAAAGAGGTATAACAATTTATTCAAAGAATTGTGCAATAAGGTACAAGGATTATAAGATAAATATTGTTGATACTCCAGGCCATGCGGATTTTTCTAGTGAAGTAGAAAGAGTTATTAAAACTGTCGATACAGTTATTTTGCTAGTGGATTCAGCTGAAGGTGTAATGCCTCAAACGAGATTTGTTTTAAAGAAAGCATTAGAGCAAAACCTAAGACCAATTCTATTTATCAATAAGATTGATAAGAAGGATGCGCGTATTCAAGAAGTTGTCGATATGACTTTTGATTTATTCGTTGAACTTAATGCTACCGATGAACAATTAGACTTCCCAATTGTTTATGGTATTGCAAAACAAGGTATTGCTACTCTAGATCCTGATGATTTAGGGGAGAATAATATTTCACCTTTACTTGAGACCATTTTAAAACAAGTTGAACCATATGCCGGAAGTGAAGATGATGATTTACAATTGCAAGTATCTTCTTTAGCATATGATGGATATATAGGGCGTCTAGGAATAGGACGTGTTAAATCCGGTAAAATTAAGGCAAATGAATTAGTTACTCTAGTTAAAAATGATGGCGAAGAGACGAGCTTTAAAATTACTAAATTATTCGTCAATGAGGGATTAAATAAGGTCGAGAAGAGCGAAGCTTATTATGGAGATATTGTAACTATTGCTGGATGTAACCATATTTCTATTGGTGATACAATTTGTGAGCATGGTAAGCCAAATCCGCTTCCTCCAATAGAAATTGAAAGACCAACGCTTTCGATGAATTTCTTAGTTAATAATTCACCTTTTGCTGGACAAAGTGGTAAGTTCTTAACTAGTCGTCATATTAAGGATAGATTAGATAAAGAACTTGAAACTAATGTTGGTCTTGAAGTGGAAGAATTACCAGGAAGTGATGGATTTAAGGTATCCGGCCGTGGTGAGTTGCATTTATCTATATTACTTGAGAATATGCGTCGTGAAGGTTATGAATTATCTGTATCAAAACCACAAGTTTTATTCCAAGAAATAGATGGAAAGAAATGTGAACCATTTGAAACAGTAATTATTAATACTCCTTCTGATTTTGCTTCAACTATTATAAGCGATTTGCAAGAGCGCAAGGGGCTTTTAATGAGTATGACAACAGGTGATGATAACTATACACATTTGACATTCTCTGCTCCTACTCGTGGCTTAATTGGATATCGTTCAGCATTCATAACAAATACTAAGGGTGAAGGTATTATGGTTAGATCATTTGATGAGTATAAGCCATATGCTGGAGAATTGACAACTCGTAAGAATGGTGTACTTGTCTCTATGGAGGCTGGTAAAACTTTAGGATTCTCACTATTTAACTTACAGGATCGTGGTCAATTAATTGTTGGACCTGCTACTGATGTCTATGTAGGTATGGTTGTTGGTATTCATAATCGCGATAATGACTTAAATGTCAATCCATGTAAGAATAAACAACTTACTAATACTCGTGCTAGTGGATCAGATGATGCAATTGCTCTAATTAAGCCAAGAACATTTACTCTTGAAGAAGCACTAGAATTTATTGAAGATGATGAGTATGTAGAAATTACTCCTGATGATATTAGAATTAGAAAAGCTATATTAGATCCTAATGAAAGATATCGTTTAAATAGAAAATAACATCTCTTTGTAGATGTTTTTTTTGTTTTGTGATAGTATATAGAGCGAGGTGGATTAAATGAAGAGGTTATATGACAGTGAGAATACGGCAGCGCAAATGCGAAGATTGAAAAATCGTGGACAAATTGAAAGAACTTCAGCTTTTGGATGGCTTTTTATAGTTATTGTCTTAATTGCAATGCGAAGAGTTGGATATTTAAAACAAATTGTTACGGATATAGCGTCTATTATCAGCTCAGGTATTGCTATTTTTGGAATTGGAGGAAAAAATGTTGATCAACGAAATGAGCCATATATCCGCCAATTGGCACATGATATTGAGAAGGTAACAGAAAAGAGTTGTAACATAGATTCTTTAAATGATATTGAAGTAATTTCTTCAAAAATTCAAGTGTTTGATGTTATTGAGGATCCTAATATGAAGCCTGTTTTTGAAAATGGCTACTATCTAGTTATAAAATCGCGACCTTCTTCTTTTGTTTTAAGACAACTTGAAGTTGATGGAAAAAATAATGTTGATGTTTTAGAAAATGAAGAAATGCTAGGTGTTCTCAATGATTTAGCGGTCGAAAGTGAATTTGTTCGCAATAATATGAAGGTTCTTAAAAGGAATATTGAAGAAAAATAAATTAGAGTTACAGGGGGTATTTATGAGAGATTTTGAATGTGATGAAAATATTGTAAAGGTGATAAAATCGCGAAAAAGTAAACGTTTTCTTACAAATAGTGTTCTTTACGGATCTATTGTGGGAGAAATAATCTTAGCAATATTATTGGCCTTTAATTTTGTTCCTGTTGGTAAATTTTTCCCTTTGACATCATTTTTTGGGGGGATTCTCAGTATTGCTGCCAATTCGAAAGAATCTATGAAAGAAAAGACACAGACTTTTTTTAACGAATTATCTAGTAAGATATGTAATGAACTTGATGATCATAACTTTCAACAATTAAACTTTAATGATGTTACTATTATTCCTAAAAATATCAAGGTAGGCGAAGATTTAGAGGCAGTAAACAAAGTTCCAATATTTAAAGAGGGAAAATATGTAATTATAAAAAGATTATTTACAGCACCAGTTATATTAGCACAGTATGAGGAAAATGGTGAGCAAGTTGTAAAAATGTTGGATGAGTTGGAAGCTTCAAAAGAATATCAAAATTTGGATGCCAAGACCAAAAGAAAAATAGAAAGAAAGACTAAGAGATTGATTTTGCGCACTTAGATAGGTGGCGAGTAAAGATGAAAAAGATAGATAATAAATATCAACAGTTTGGATATTCTTCCATAATTGATATTGCAAAAGAATGTAAGAAGGCACAGAAACGAATGAAATTTACTGGTCCAAAATATATGGCAATATTTATAATATATTTTGTCATTTTAATAGCAATTTCAATTTTTGCCAATCCTCTTTTGATTATAAATAGCGTATCACAATTTTGTGTAATATTGGCATGCTTACATATATTTAAAACTTCTTCTAAAAATACTATTAAACTTCTTTGTGATAGGTTGGCGTGGATTGCTAATGGTTATGAGCATAAGAACTTTGAATATTATAATGCCCCAGAAGTAGAGATAGTACCAAAAAATATTAAAATAGGCGAAGATTTAGAAGCTATTAATATTGTGCCTATTTTTAAAGAGGGAAAATACGTCATAATTAAGTCTCTTGATCATCCATGTTTTATTCGCGTTTTTGATAGTGCTGATTTAGAGGAGGCAATCGTAATGGAGGCCATAGATGAAGATATAGCGCTTTTAGAGAGTGAAATACCAGAGTATCAGGAATATATTGAGGTTTTAAAATTGCAAAAGAAGCTATGATATTATAAATTATTAATTTTATCTATGAGGTTTTCTAAAACCTCTTTTATTTTTTGAATTTCAGCTTCATTTGCGGATAGTCGATGATCAAATATGGCATTATTAGAGAAGTTGTTATTATTTTGATTGGTTTGTTTCATTTGTTCAAAGGCGGAATTAGTTTCGAGAATTTGACCTATGAGCATAAACCAGTTTCCTATGGAATTTTGTTCATTTGCCGAGTAATCGCCAATAAGAGAATATCCTAAGATGATGGCAGATAATGTTAATACTCTTGGATTGTCTTTAAGGCTTTGATTATTCATATTTAATTATATAAAAAAAGAGTTATTAATATAACTCTTATTGTTTGTTAAATTCGTCTTCAATAAAGCTCGTCTTGATAAGCTTTTTAAATATTCTTTCGCTGCATATAAGGTCAAATTCACCAACAAATTCATATATGGCAGGATTAAATTTAACTTTAAATTGATTTAGTCCGTGATATGGACTTGATGGTTCAAAATTGCCACTTACACCATTCATATCACAGTAATTAAAGTATGGTTTATAGCGTTCAAATATGGCATAGTGCAAGAAATGATTTGGATTTAAATATTTATATTCCTCTTTATAACCGCTTACAAGAATGGAAACACGATTATAATGTTTGATAACTAATGCTCCAGCTACGATGTCTGTTGCGTGTCTCTTAAGACCGTTAGTAGCTTTAATAATATTTTCCTTATAGCCTTGAAGTTTTTTATCAGAGTCCATTTTGGCATTTAAATTCTTTTTATTGGGATCCATTTGAATTAGTTCATTGAAGTGATCATTTATAGCTTGTTCGCGGTCATATACTTCTCTTACATGACTTAGGTACTTTTCAAAATCAATTTTTATGAATACTAAATCAATAGAATTATCGCGATTGAAAACATTATAGAAGTTACGGTAGTAAGACAAACTATTTTTGGTCTTATTTTTTATGAAACTATAGAGAATTTCGACTTCTTTTGGTCCTCCAAGTGTCAGAGATAGGCCCTTATTAATACCTTGTTTGATTTTCTTGCGATAATTGCGGCATAAGTTGTTTAAATCAAATGTTTTTAAATTGAGATAGGCATTGAATTTTGGCATCATTAAATCGAATTCTTGTAATTCAAGACGACGTTTGACGTTTAGGGCTTTTAAGTCATCAATAATGCGGACATTACCATTGTATGAAACGACGAAGTTTTGCTTTAAACTGGTTTCTCCAATGATGATTTCCGGATTGAATTTAATAAAGATAAAATTTTTCTTTTTGTAGTATTTTCTCAGTTCTGTTAAGAAATCTTTTAATAATGCTTGATCATAGTAGTTTACTAAAAATCCCTTTGGAGCATAGCCATACCTTGTTCTTCCTTGAATCTTTTTAGTTAAGATAAGAGAAGCAGCTTGAATATTATTGCTGTCATCGACAAAGCCAATATAATCATAAGAGTAGCCATATTCACTCATTAATAGGGCATATTTAGATGTTTGACAATAATTGTTCAGTGGATGGTATTTAGCATATTCATCAAATTGGATATTGGTTAATTCAACTATTTTCATGACATATCTCCTCTCATAGATTATAACATACTAATAATTCAATGGTAATGATAATAAATTTTTATTGATAATAGTTTACAAATGATTTATACTAATAATATATTTGAAGTTGTTTGTGAACAATTTCTTGAAGTTTTTAATTAAATATGTTAAATTATTATGGAAATCAGGTGAATAAATGGAAACAGCACTTATTGTTATATCAATATTATTAATTGCTCTTGTTTTATTACAAAGCAATAAAGCTCAAGCGGGTGGACAAATTATTTCTGGAGGAAATTCGGAATTGTTTCAAAACCAAAAAGAAAGAGGGGCCGAACTTTTAATAAGTCGTGTTACTCTTATATTGGGAATTGCATTCTTTGTTATTTCCTTAATATTATATTTACAATAATTAGTACATTTTATGTACTTTTTTTATTTTTGAGAGGTACTAGGTGTTATAATGAATTTAGGTGATAAGATGAAAGAAGATATCGTAGCTGTTTTAGAACGCTCAGGAATTGCCTTAGATTTACTCTCTATAAGTGATGAACTTGAGTTAAAAACAGTAGAGGAATTAAGAAGTCTAGATGAAGAATTAGATGCTTTAGTTAAAGACTTTGTTGTTTATAAAACTAAAAAAGATAAGTACATGTTATATAGTAAATGTGCTAATTTTAAAATGGGAAAATTGTCAGTTAACAAAAAGGGCTTTGGATTCTTGATTGTGAATGATGGAGAAGATATTCACATTGCTCGAGAAAATATCGGTTATGCGTTAGATAAAGATGAAGTCTTAGTGGAAATAATTGCGTCTGATGGGAAAAAAATTGAAGGAAAAGTTTTAAAGGTTTTAAAAAGAGACCTAAGCAATATTGTAGGTATTATTAAATCCGATGGAAAAAATATCTATTTTGATCCTAAGGAGAAAATCCAAATAGAACTTGAGATAACAAAGGAATCATTAGCTTCGTGTGTAGAAGGAGAAATTGTTGTCGTTAAGACGATAGAGGACTTGGGTAAGAATAAGTATAGTGCTGAGGTTGTTAAACATATTTGTCATAAGGATGATGCCAATGAAGATATTTTGACGATTGCTGCTCAGTATGAAATTTATCCAGAATTTCCAGAAGAAGCCATGAAGGAAGCGGAAGCACTACCTAATGAGGTATTAGATAAGGATAGAGTTGGCAGAAGAGATTTGACGGATAGAAAAATCGTTACAATTGATGATATTACAACTAAAGATATTGACGATGCTATTAGTATTGAAAAAGATGGGGATTTATATGTATTGGGTGTTCATATTGCTGATGTATCATATTATGTTAGGGAAAACTCGCCTTTGGATAAAGAAGCCTTTGTAAGAGGAACTTCTTCTTACTTGGCAGATGCTGTTATTCCACAGTTACCTCATAAATTGTCCAATGGTATTTGTTCATTGAATCCCAATGTCGATAGATGTGCTATTACGTGTGAAATGAAAATTGATAATAGTGGAGTGGTTGTCGAATCGGATATTTATCCTTCGATAATTAATTCCAAAAAGAAGATGACTTATACATCGGTAAATCACTATTTGATGGATGGAATAGTTGATGAAGGTTATGAGGACTTTACCGAAATGATGAGAAATATGCAAGAACTTGCACATATTATAAGAGCGGAGAGAGTTCGCCGTGGAGCAAGTGATTTTGGTACAGATGAACCAAAGATTGTGTGCGATGAGAGTGGCCGTGCTATTGATATTAAAAAGCGCGAACAATTAGAGGGTGAAAAATTAATTGAAGACTTTATGGTTGCCGCCAATGAAACAGTGGCGAGAACGATAAGTCAATTAGGTATTCCTAGTATTTATCGTGTTCACGATGTTCCTAAAGAGGAAAAGATTGCTGCTTATATAACTTTCTGTGTTTCCGCAGGAAAGATGATAAAGGGAAAATATAAGACGATGAATCCGCATATGTTCCAAAAGTTATTAGATCAAATAACAACAGGTGATGAAACGGATGCTATATTTAGATCAATGGCTGTAAGATGTATGCCAAAGGCCAAATATGATACGAATAATATCGGACATTTTGGCTTAGCTAGTATGTATTATACACATTTTACAAGTCCGATAAGAAGATATCCAGACTTACAAGTACATCGTATTTTAAGGACATGTCTGTTTGAACATAATATGGATAATAAAACATTTAATTATCTAGAACAACATTTACCAGGCGTTGCGGAACATAGTAGTGAAAGAGAAGTAGCGGCAACTGAGGCAGAAAGAGCAGTTACTAAGAAAAAAATGAGCGAATATATGGAAAACCATATCAATGAAGAGTATTCAGCAATTATCAGCGGTGTTATGAAGAATGGATTCTTCGTTCAATTAGATAATTTAGTAGAGGGATTTGTCAATTTAGAGACATTGCCTAATGATATATATACATTTGTTGAAGAACATCAATGTATAATTGCTAAAAATAGCAAGAAAAAGTATACTTTTGGAGATCGCGTAAGAGTAAAATGTATTTCTGTTAATGTCGAATTATCATATATTGATTTTACATTGATTACAGAGGGTAAAGATGATAGAGATAAATAATCGCAAAGCCTACTTTGATTACTTTGTTGAAAGAGAAATTGAATGTGGCATAGAACTTACGGGAACGGAGATTAAATCTATTAGAAAGGGCAGTGTAAGTATAAAGGATACTTTTGCAAGAATTAAAAATGGCGAAGTATTTGTCACAAATATGTATATTGCCAAGTATGATGAGGGTAATAGATTTAATCATGAAGAGCGAAGAAGTCGCAAGTTATTATTACACAAAAATGAAATAAAGAGATTAGCGGAAGATATCAAATTACAAGGCTATTCTCTTGTCCCTTTAAAAATGTACTTTAAAAAAGATAAAGTTAAAGTTCTTTTGGGAGTATGTAAGGGTAAAAAGATATATGATAAGAGAGAAACTATTAAAGAAAGAGATTTGGCTCGTGAGAGCAAAAGAAACTATTAGGAGTAGAATATGAAAATACAAGATGTAAAAGAAAAAATTCAATATATAGAGATATCTAAGGGCAAATTGATTGCTCATACAGAGAATAAAAATTATCGAATTAGACACAGAGGAAAATTGAAAAACTTATTAGAAGTTTTGCCCGATAATTATAAAATGTGCAGTTTTGATTGCATAGTTGATGATGATTTGGTTAAAGAATATGATTTTATTGGCAATAGTTTTACTTTAAAAACAGGAGAAAAGGTGGAACTTTTAGCGAAAAGTTATAATTTGAGAGATTTTTATTTAAAATATTAATGTGGTCGACATCGTTCGACCTTTTTTTCATTTTGGTTGGGATATAATCGAGATGTATTAAAGGAAGAAGGTGTAAAGCATGACTGGAAAAGTTAAATGGTTCAATAATGAAAAGGGCTATGGATTTATTGAAGTAGAAAACTTAGAAGACATTTTTGTTCACTACTCTGCTATTTTAAAAGAAGGCTATAAGACCTTAAATGAAGGTGATATAGTTGATTTTAAACTAATTGAAACTGTAAAAGGTTTGCAAGCAGTGGAAGTAGTAGAAAAAGTTGTACTAGAAGTATTATAAAATTTCTTTAATATTTCGCATTTCCTTGATATAATTGAAGTAGGAAGGTGATATTATGAATATTAATATTCGTGGTGACAAGATTGAAATTACAGAGGCAATCAAGAATTATGTTAAGGAAAAGTTAGAACGTCTTGAAAAATATTTTGAAGAGCCTACAAAGATTTCAGCACACATTTTAGTTCGTGTTAAGAATGGAGAGCAATCAATTGAAGTAACTATTCCAACTGATAGATATACTTTAAGAGCAGAAGAAAAGCATGCTGACTTATATGCTGCAGTTGATGAAGTTATTGATGTTTTAGAAAGACAAATAAGAAAGAATAAGACTAAATTAAATAGATATAGAAATGTCGAGTCTATGGGATTCATGCTATTTGAAGAAGAGGAAGAAAAAGAAGAAGATTCCAAAATAATAAAGAGAAAAAATATTGAATCTAAACCAATGAGTGAAGAAGAAGCTATTCTACAAATGGAATTACTTGGACATGATTTCTTTGTATTTAAGAATGTTGATGAAGAATGCACATCTGTTCTTTATAAGAGAAAAGATGGACAATATGGTATTATTAATGCCAAATAAAACTAAGTTTTATAAATTTCTTAAAATATTAGTTGAATTTTAACTAAAAAGTACGATTTTTTTGAGGAAAAAGGCTATTTTCTTAGCCTTTTTTCATTTGTTATGGTATACTTTTATTGAGGTATAGTGTAATAAGTAGAAGATTTACTTAATATATATATCTAAGATTTAAAAGCAAATCTATTTGTTTTTATTTATTTGTGATAAAATATTTACTACTGGAGGTTAATTTATGGGATTTTTAAAAAGTTTAATAGATACTGAATATAAAGAATTAAAAAGATTTAGAGGTATTGCTGATAAAATCGTTGCCTTAGATGATGAATATTCAAAGATGAGCGATGAAGAATTAGCAGGGATGACTGATAAGTTAAAGGGAATGCTAGAAAATGGCAAAACTATTGATGATACAGAAGTTATAGTTAAGGCATTTGCAACAGCAAGAGAAGCGGCTTTCCGTATGATAGGCGAAAAGCCTTATTATGTACAAATACTTGGTGGTTTAGCATTACATTTTGGTAACTTAGCAGAATTAAAAACTGGTGAAGGTAAGACATTGACAACTGTATTGCCAGCTTATTTAAATGCCTTGACTGGTAAAGGTGTTCATGTTGTAACAGTAAATGAATACTTAACAGATCGTAATGCCAAATGGATGGGACCTATATTTGAATTCTTGGGAATAAGTGTAGGAATCAATTTAAGAGAATTGAATCCTGAACAAAAAAGGGAAGTTTATAATTGTGATGTAACTTATTCTACTAATAATGAAATCGGTTTTGACTACTTAAGAGATAATATGGTTGTTAGAGCAGAGGATCGCGTTCAAAGAAAACTTAATTATGTTATTCTAGATGAAGTAGACTCAATCTTAATCGATGAGGCAAGAACACCATTGATTATAAGCGGTGGTAAGGTCAATTCAGCTAATCTCTATATTGAAGCTGATAGAGCAGTTAAATCTTTGACTGAAGAAGATGATTATTCTGTTGATGCTAAGACTAAGAGTGTTATCTTAACCGAAGAGGGATCTAAGAAAATTGAAAAGTATTTCAAATTAAAAAATTTATATGATTCAGATAATACAGCACTAGTTCATCATATTAATCAGGCGTTAAAAGCTAATTATGGAATGAGTTTAGATGTCGACTATGTTGTCGATGGTGAACAAAAGGTCGTTATAGTAGACCAATTTACAGGTCGTTTGATGGAAGGAAGACAATTCTCTGATGGATTACATCAAGCAATTGAAGCTAAAGAAGGAGTTCCAATTAACGAAGAGACTCGTACGATGGCGACAATAACTTTCCAAAATTTATTCCGTATGTACGCTAAAATATCAGGTATGACAGGTACAGCAAAGACAGAAGAGGAAGAATTTAGAGATATTTATAACATGTATGTTATTCAAATACCTACAAATAAGCCTTGTATAAGAGAGGATATGAGCGATTTAATGTATGCTACAATTAATGGCAAGTATAGGGCTATTGTAGAATTCATTAAAGAAGTTCATGAAACAGGTCAACCGATTTTGGTTGGTACGATAAGTGTTGAATCAAATGAAAAATTATCAAAGATGTTAACTAAAGAACATATTAAACATGAAGTATTAAATGCTAAGAATCATGCTAGAGAGGCAGAAATTATTGCCAAGGCTGGTGAAAAAGGTGCAGTTACTATTGCAACTAATATGGCTGGTCGTGGTACCGATATCAAATTAGGCGAAGGTGTAGCCGAATTAGGTGGTCTATGTGTTATTGGTACTGAGAGACATGAATCGCGTCGTATTGATAATCAGCTTAGAGGACGTGCTGGTCGTCAAGGAGATCCAGGATATTCACAATTCTTTATCTCTTTTGAAGATGAACTAATGCATCGCTTTGGAGCTGATAAGATTAAGGGTATGGTTCAATCTTTAGGTTTAGATGAGATGGAACAAGTAAGAAGTAAGATGTTTACTCGTTCAGTTGAATCAGCTCAAAAGAAGGTTGAAGGAAACAACTATGATATGCGTAAGAACTTACTGGATTATGATAATATTGTTTCAGAGCAAAGAAAGATTATCTATGAAAGAAGAAATGAAATATTAGATTCTGAAGATATTCATAACATCATTTTGGATATTATTCATGACCATATCGATGTCTTAATAGATTCACATATTGAACCAGAGGGATATCTAACAGATGATGATTTAAATTCAATTATGGATAACGTTAATCATAATCTTCTTAAAACTGATAAGCTTAAACTTGAAGAATTAAGTGGATTAACAGAAGATGAAGTAGCTAATATTATCAGTGAGAGAGTAATTGAAGACTACGAAGAAAAGATTGCTATCGTTCCTGAGGATATCGTTAGAGACTTTGAAAAACACATTTCATTACGTGTAATTGATGAAGCTTGGGTAAAACATATTTCTGATATGGATAACTTAAGAGAAGGTATTGGATTACGTGGATATGGACAAAATAATCCACTTCAAGCATATGCCTTAGAGGGTTATGAGATGTTTGAAAGAATGCAAGATAATATCGATGCTTCAATTGCAACATTCTTACTTAAAATGGAAATCAAACAAAACTTTACAGCTAAGCCAATGGAAGGCAAAGCTGATGATGGAAAGCAAAAAGCTAAGAAGGAACCTATTAAGAAAGAAAATAAGGTTGGTAGAAATGATCCATGTCCTTGCGGAAGTGGTAAGAAATATAAAAACTGCTGTGGTAAATAGTATGAAATAATGGAAAAGTTAAATTTTTAAAAGGTAACAAATTTGTTGTTTGTCAACCGATTGAATAAAATGTGGACAAAATTCATTGAAATTAAGGGATGTCAGCAAAAATAAATTTGTTGACATCTTTTTTGTTGAATGTCGAGTTGAAATAATTATGGCAGTAAATATTGAATATTTTTTAATCAAAAATATGATAGATATGAATTACAGGAAATGCTAAGAACAGAAGAATTATATAATAACATAATATTATTAGTTGATTACTTTAAGAATAATTATTAAAGAAGGTGCAATAATGAATGATAAACTAATTGGAAATGAAAAAAACATTTTATTTTATAATGACGAAGATGGTAATACTAAAGTGGAAGTATTATTAGAAAACGAAGATGTTTGGTTAAATACAGAAGCCTTATCAACTCTGTTTAGCATTGATAGAAGTGGGATTGTTAGACATATCAATAATATATATAAAGACGAAGAACTAGAAGAAACTTCAACTTGTGCAAAAATTGCACAAGTTCAAAAGGAAGGAAATCGAAATGTAAAAAGGGTTTACCCTTACTACAATCTTGATATGATTATTTCTATTGGATTTAGAGTTAATTCTAAAAAAGCAATCAAATTTAGAACTTGGGCAAATAAGATAATTAAAGATTACATGGTTCAAGGGTTTGCTTTAAATGATGAACGATTTATGAAAGCAAGAAAGTCTGATCAAGAGTATTTTAAAAGATTGCTTGAAAGAATTAAATTAATTCGTACAAGTGAAAGAATGTTTTATCAAAAAATTACCGATATATTTGCTGAATGTTCAATTGATTACGATAAGGATAGTGATATAGCTATAACATTTTATCAAACGGTTCAAAATAAATTCCACTTTGCTATAACTGGTCAGACTGCTGCTGAAATTGTTTATGAAAGAGCAGATTCCAAAAAAGATAATATGGGTCTTAAGACGTGGGAGAAATCTCCTGATGGGAAAATAATGAAATCAGATGTTATAATTGCTAAAAACTATTTAGATGAAAAAGAAATTAAGAATTTGAATAATTTAGTCAACTTATTTTTAGATATTGCCGAAAATAATGCCGAAAGAAATATTGCGATGTATATGAATGACTGGAAGAATGAAGTGGAAAATGCATTAAGAGTATTTCATTATGATGTTTTAGAGGGAAAAGGTAAAATATCACACAAACAGGCAAAGGAAAAAGCCGAAAGTGAGTATGAAAGGTACAAAGTTATTCAAGACAATAATTATGTATCTGATTTTGATAGATTGTTAAGTGAAACAAAACAAATAGAAAATAAGTAAATGGAACATTATTATAAATTGTTAAAATATGATATACCTATATCAGTGAACAATTGTGGACAATGTCCTCAATTTGTCCACAGTAGAGAAATATTTATAATAAAAATGATACTAATAATGCAGATAATATAAGAATTACCTAAAAAAATCAATAATATTATAAATATTGTAAGTATTGATAATATGAGAGTACGAAGTTCTTGTGGAAGCGGTAAGAAATATAAAAATTGTTGTGGTAAATAAGATCGAGAACCCACATAAATAAAGATATTGCGGGTTTTTCTATGATTATAATATTTAGGTAATTATACGCATGTCTTTTCCCTAATTCACTGATAAACATGAGGGTGTATGATATAATTGAGAAGGAAGTGATAAAGTTGGACAAAATAATAGATTTAATAGTTAGAACCAATACATCAGTATTTGGTACAAATCCAAGGTGCGAAAAAATAAATGTTGGATTCACAAATACTTTATATAAAGTAAATGATTCTTATATAGTTAAAGTATGTACTGATTTGGATAATGAAGAAGAGTTTAAAAAAGAAATCACTTTTTATAATTCCAATAAAGGTAATACTCTAATACCTAAGTTATATTATTCAAGTACAGATAAAAAAGATCTTCCATATTTTTATGAAATACTTGAAAAAGTAAATGGTGTTTCTTTATTTAATGTGTGGCATACTTATTCTGAAGAACAAAGAGAAGATATAATAAGACAACTATGTGATGCTATGAAACAGATGCACAGCATTAAAGGGGAGAAATATAATTGGTCAGAATATATGAAGAAAGAATTTAATCCTTTATATGAAGAAGCTAAAGAATTAAATATCTTTAATGACGAAGAACAAAAATTATTAGAACAAGCCTACTCTGATTTTGATGAATATCTTGATTCTGATGAATTTGTCTTAGTTCATAATGATTTTCACTTTGATAATATATTTGTGGATAATGGAAAGATTAAAATAATTGATTTTGAAAGATCAATGTATGCACCAAGAGATTTCGAGTTAGATATACTTTATAGAATGATAAGAAAGCCATGGAAATTTGCTAGTGAAGAAACAGAAAAATATACAGATGCTAATGATTATTCAAATATAATGTCATATGTTAATAAGTATTATCCTGAATTAGTTAATACTCCAAATCTATATGAAAGATTAGGAATATATGATATAGTTTATTTTCTAGAACAATTAGTAAGATATCCTGAATTAGATGAATTGAAAAATGATGTGTTAATAGCAACTAAAGTAGTTACCTCAAAAGATGGTAAAAAATTGTGATAGTTTTTATAAGAATAATCATTTTTTATATACAATCTGCTAGGTTTGTCGATTGCTGTGGAGTGTTGCCAAGATCTCACACAAACGCTAATAGAAAAGGCTTTGTGGAAGTGGTAAGAAATATAAGAATTGCTGCCGTAAATAAGAAAGATAAAAGTTTTATTGACATTTTGCAAATAATTTAAAAGTATAGCTTAATGCGCTAAATAAAGGATGTAAACAAAAATTATGTGCACATCCTTTTAAAATTCAAAAAGTTAGGCAATTTAATAAAAACAGAAATAATTGTTAAAGAAAATAAGGTAGAACTTTGAGGGTAGGAAATGTTATAATAATCATGGAAGTGATAATGTGAAAGCGCTTATTTTGAACGGTTCTCCCCATAATAATGGAGATACAGCATTTGTTATTAATAAAGTTAAAGAGAGATTTCCAAGTGATACGGAGTTTGATGAAATAAATGCTTATAAAGATGATATTAAACCGTGTATAGATTGTAGATATTGTTGGAAAAATGAAGGATGTTCTATAAAGGATAATATGGCTGTAATATTGAAGGATGACTATGACGTTTTAATTATTGCATCTCCAATATATATTTCGTATGTAACTCCACCATTGTTTTCAGTATTTACAAGATTAAATTATATATGGAGTAATAAGTATTTTTTAAATATTTCTAATAATATGAAGAAAAAGAAGGGAATACTAATACTTGTTGGTGGCGGCAATGGGTCTCCAGATAATGCAATTGATATATCAGTAAAAACATTTAAAAAGTTAAATGCTGAATTCGATTTGCAGAAGGATTATATATATTCTTTAAATACAAATACCCTCCCTACTAAAGACGACGAAGAAATTATTAATCAGATTGATAGAACTATAAGTCATATATTAAATTAATTATAATAAAAAAGAGGAATGTATAAATGATTTTAGATATATCTAAAAAAGAACATATGGCACTTATAAATACTTACAGAAAATGCAAAGGTATAGCGTTAGTTGATAAATATTTACCGCATTTAAGTCCGTTAAATAAGATGTATGTCATTGATAATGAAGAAGAGTGGGAAAAGGTAAAGAATGAATTTCCCGTTAACACTATGACAGTTAGATGTGATTCCCCTAGAGGAGTTGAAGGAAAACTGCCAGAGGGACAAACGTTTCATAGAGATAGAGTTAATCAATATATTCGAGATGTGAAAAAACTAGTGCCAGATGCTGTAATAATCTTGGAAGATTTAAAGCCGGGCACAAATGAAAGAATTCATACTGAAGGAGGATTTGGACTAGATGTAAAGATAGGACATTTCTTATATATAGATTATGTGGGCCCTAGTTTTGGTTGTGGCTTATTGTCTAGAGGAAGAGGAAGTCATGAGAGCTGGATTATTCCATGGGATGATGTTCCATTTATGGATGATTCGTCTATTCAAAAATATAAAACAGGTGAGATAAATCAAATTCAATATTTAGAAACTTTGAAAATAAGACGAGATTTTTTATTTGATGCCTATCCAGATAAAAAAGAAGAGATAATAAAAACTATGCCAAACTGTTATAAAGGCATAGAAAAAAAGGTATTCAGAAAGTTAATAAATGATGTTGTATTTCCTCTTTATATGGAACAAGAAGAATTATTAAAAGATGGAATGGGGCATTTTGGAGTTGAAATCAATGTTGTGGAGGACGGATCTATGGTTCCTTTCGAAATATCTGTCTCTACACGATTTAATGATAAGTAATATTCTTTTTAAATTCTTTTAAAACAGGTTTATTCATAATTTCACTAATAAATTGGCTATTATTATTCAATATAAAATAAATTATTTCTACTAATTCTTGAACGTCTTGTTTTAATTTATCACAGAAGGGCGTTAGTAGGTTATATAGTTGGTCTTTAGACATATTTTTTAACTCAGAAAATGCAAAAGAAATACTTTGATTGCAGTCATAGCATTCGAGATATTCTTCTAAAATCATAACTTTTATCATAGCCGATTTTTGTTTGTCTTCATTATAATTAATTATTCGATAGCCATTTAGAATTGTATAGGAGATGGGAAAAAGAATTTCTTCAGGATTCAACGTCTCATAATCACAATTAAAATATTCTTCACAAGAATAACTGTTTTCATCGATAGAATATCTATTATATCCCTTCATTTTCATGCAATAAGGATAGATGTTGCTACTTGTTTTTTGAATTGAGATATCATCATGATCAATTTTTAGATTAGTAATTTTGCTGGATTTATAAAAACCCATGGGTTCTGGAATGCGATAGCCGGGATCTAAAACAAGATAATAGATTCTTTCATTGTGGATGGTAGGTATAACTAATGAAATATGTGCCTCTTTGATAAGTTCGTCACCAGATGGAGAAGAAAAACCAATTGACTTGTAAGAAACATATTTGGTATCAATCCCTTTATTTTTTAGTTTTTCTTTTAAAAGTTTAGTAGCATAATAACAATTGAAGCGAACTTTTGAGTAATCATCAACGGATTGAATGCTTTTTTTAATATTGCCATTAAAATTTTCTTTAATTAGTTTAATAAGATCAAATGTGCTATATGTGTAATTTTGAATAACTTGATTTAAAAGCTTAGAAATAAGATTTAAATCAAGAGAATTATAGTCGATGAAAGAAGTGATTTTTTTCTTTTTTATGGAAGTATATCTACCTCTTGCTATACTTGTAAAACTATTTCCTTTATCAGAGTTATTGGTAGTAATCTTCATATAAGTGTTCCTTTCTGTATGTTAATAACATTATATTAAAAACATCACATAATGTCAATTGTTGTCTTCTTATTTTTGATGAAGAGACTATTCTTACAGGATGAAATTATTATGATATAATTTAATAAATATGTATAAGAAGGAAAAATTTTTATGATAGACAATGGCTATATTTTTGCTAGAGATAAAAAAAGAATATTTATAAATACATGTTTGGGATGTAAAAGTAAATGTAAGTTTTGTTATTTATCTAAAATGGGAATGAATAAGATGGAGAGAAAAACAAGTATTGAAGTACTTGAAATGCTTGATACATTTAATTTTAAGTATGATAAGAATACTTTAATTACTCTAGGGTGTTTTTCTGAGTGTTTTGATGAGGCAAATAAAAAAGATACACTAGAGGTAGCAAGATATTTTCTAGCAAAAGGTAATCAGGTACAGATATCAACAAAAAGATATGTATCTTATGATGATGTTAAAGAATTAATCCCCCTTATCAGTTATTATGGACAGTTGATAATATTTGTCAGCAATAGCACTATAAGTGAATATGAAAAATATGAGAAAGCAACAGAGAATTTGGAGAGAAGATTTAAAACTTTTGATTTGCTTAATTCTAATATTCCTGTTGTTTTGTATATTAAACCAGTTATTGAGAATATAACGATTAAAGACATGAATTTATATAAAGACTTAATTGATAAGAAGAATATAGAAACTGTCGTAGTAGGTTCGCTATTTACGGAAGAAAAATCTTCAGAAACAGTACATTTTTCCAATAAAAACGAATTATTTTATAATGCATGTAGAGATGAAGATGAAATTATTGGTTTTTTAAGTGATAAAGTTAAGGTCTTTAGGAGAAGTAGTGATGTTACTAACTATTATAAAGAGAGAAATCAAATAATATCAAAAGTTAAAGATGAAGTTTTAAAAATATTAAAGAAGGATAAATCAGGACACGGTATGGAACATGTTAATCGCGTATATGATTTAACTTTAAAATTTGCCAAATCGGAAAATGTCGATGTGTTTATTCCCTCATTAATTGCCCTTTTGCATGAAGTAGATGATTATAAAATATTTGGCGAAGAACATGCTAGTAACTTGCAAAATGCCAAGGATATTATGACTAAAGCTAAAGTAGATGAAGATAGTCAGAATATAGTTTTAGATTCAATTAAAAGCATTGGTTATAAAAAGTCTTTGATGGGTATTAGACCTAAGAGCATCGAAGGAATGATTGTAAGTGATGCTTACATGTGTGATGCCATAGGAGTTACGGGAATTTTAAGAAGTCTTGATTATCAAAAGAGTAATGGTAAGCCATTTTTTGATAGAAATTCTTTTCCCGATGATAGGATAGAAGCTAGTAATTACAAATTATGCGATGATAGCGTAGTTAGACATTGTTTTAATAAACTTTTGTGTCTTAAGGATTTGATGATGACTAAGGCAGGAATGCAAGAGGCCAGCAATAGACATGAAATAATTGTAGCAATTCTTTATCACTTGTTTGAAGAAGAAAATGCCGAGGATTGGAAAGAGTATTTAGATAAATTTTTGGATAATAATAGTAAATAGTTTTATTTATGATATAATCTATTTAAGAGGTGTTTTAATGGATTTAATAAGAGTAAAGGCAGATATAATTTGCCATGGAATATTAGCTAATGATTTGGCGGAACAGATATATGAGCACCAAAATCCTAGTGAAATGCATAAACAGGGAAGATATTTTGGGATAATGATCAAATTAGGTAGTAAAGTATCTGTTTTAGCAAATGTGCTATATGAAAACACGGAAAATGTCGGTTACAAGTTAGTTGGCAGTTTAGATAAACTTTCATTATCTGATATTAATGACAATATTATCTGTGATGTTGCTTTTATTGATCCGCCAAAGTGGTATGAGAAAAAGACTTCAACAAATCGATTGACATCGGAGATATTTATCGATGAAGGGGAGAAGTATCTCCATATGACTTATACAGGATGTGATTATAACAAGCGCAATTTGAAGTGTAAGTTTTGTGGATGCGGAGAAAGAGTTAATGAGTCTACTCCTGATGAGATTGCCGAAGTAGTCGATTTTGCCAAGGATGAAAGGAAATATCATGTTTGTCTTGGAGGAGGTACATATTTACCGCTTCCACGATCTACAGCAAATTTTATAAATATAATAGATAAAATCAGAAAAAAATCCAAAGACATTCCCATTTGGGTGGAAATGGTTCCGCCAACTAGAGAAGAAATAAAGAAATTGATTGATGTTGGAGCAACTTCATTTGGCTTTAATATTGAGATATATGACGAAAAGTTAAGACGAGAGATTTGTCCAGGTAAGGGCGCAATTGGTATAGATGAATATATTAAAAGAGGAATTTATGCAAATGAATTACTAGGTGGCAACAAAGTTGGCAGTACATTAATATGTGGTATTGCACCAGTTGATACAATCAAAAAGGGAATTGATAAATTGACGATGAATGGAATACATCCATGTATATTGGCGTTCAGACCTTCAGAAAATTCTGAGTTTGCAGGCAAAGAAGAATGTGATACAGAAACTTTTTATGAATGTAGTGAATATGCGGCTATAAAAATGTTAGAAAATGATTTAGATATATTTAAAAATGAAGGATGTCTTCTTTGTGAATATTGTACAATAATGCATGATTTGACGAGAGAAATACAAGAAAAAAGGAAATAGAGGGATATTATGCAAACAGACCATCCATATATAGGTGTCGATGCAATTATAAGAAATGATAAGGGTGAAATACTTTTAATGCATCGTACAAGAGGTGCCTATAAACAATTATGGGGATTAATAGCTGGTAAAGTTGAATGGGGCGAAGAAATCGAAAATGCTTTAAAAAGAGAAGCTATGGAGGAAATTGGTGTCGAGATAGGAAATATCCGATTCACGGGAAGATATTATGATAAAATCGGAAGACATCCAACTAAAACAATGATTTGCCTTCCGCATTTTTGTGATATTATAAGTGGGACTCCTTCAGCAGTAAGCGAATGCGATGAAGTTAAATGGTTTAAGCCAGAGGAAATAAGAGAAATGGAACTAGCCTATGATCATAAACTAATGCTAGAGGATTTAAAATTAATATGATGATATAATGAAAGCACCAATGTAATAGTTGGTGTTTTATTTGTTTAGATTAAAATATATTGTTATGAACTATTGACTTTAGAGAATAGAAACCTTAAAATATAGGATTAATTAAGGGGGCATGACTTTATGAATATTTTTGATTATCCGCATATTAAAGAAGCAATAGAAAATGTTTTAAATGATTTAGAGTTTAAGAAACGTTCATGCGTTATCGCGACAATGGGAATAGGAAAATCAGCAATTGCTACTTCAGCTATGTTGAATTATGCAGATAAAGCTATTGTTTTTGCAGCACCTAGACAGCTCCATTTAGAACAAATACAAGAACATTTAACCAATATGGGTTATGATTTGGATAAGGATTTTGCCGATTTAAAATTTTATACTTATGCTCAACTTCATGAAATGATAAAGAAGGGAATTGTTCCTACATTTGATTTGTTTGTCTGTGATGAATTTCATGCCATTGCCAAAAAGAAGAGATATGAATCAATTTCCAAAATGTTTAATGACGATGGAGAAAGAAAGTACTTGGGATTATCGGCAACCCCAATTTTGCAGTGGGATTTTGAAATAGTAAATGATGATAATGATGAAGAATTAAAAAAGAGAGTCAATATGGCAAATGTCTTATACGATGGCAATGTTTCATTTTTTTATTCTCTTGATGAAGCGTTTGCAAACGACTTGTTTTCGATACCTATATATGACGAATTTTTTGTTCTATCGCGAAATACTCGTGAAGAAGCAATAGATATATTAAAAAAACGAGTAGGAGAAAATATCAGTGAAGAGCAGATTGATCAATTAGTTGATTATTTAAACAAAGAAGCAGGTATAGTTCATATATTAAAAAAATATTTGAATTTGCATCAAACTAAAATAATGTTTTACTGTCGAGATTTTAATGATTTGTTAGCTAAGGAAAGATTATTAAGAAGAGAGTTTCCAACATTGGATATATATAAGACTTCGTGTAGATTGCCAAAAAAGGAAAATTCAGAGAATATTAATGAATTTAAAAATAATGAGTTTAGAGATGGCAATAGTAAAGTTTTATTATCAATAAGACAGATGACAGAAGGCTTTCATACAGATGGCGAAATGCAAATTATTTTTGCCAATAAAACAAATGCCTATCGTGACTTTTTACAAAAGTTTGGTAGAGGTTGTTCTTTGGGAAATAAGATGCCGGTTAGAATATTGGATTTAGGGGGGAATCTTACCAGAATCAGTTCTTTGAATTTTTTACATTTGCGAGATAATTATGAGAAAAAGGGAGAAACAGGAAACGGTATAGTTGGCCTACAAAATGTCTCATTTGGTGGTAATATAACTGATTTAAATAATTATATTGAATCTATTTGTCAAACAGCTTATTTAAGTAATAGAGATAAAACAGATATTTATTGTGATAGAATTATTTCCAATTCGGGATATTTAGAAGATCCAGATGAAAAATATAAAGATGGAACATATTTGCGTGATTGGTATAAAGAGATGTTAAAAATAGCTAAGAATGAACTTAGACTATATAAAAAGAATAAAGATTATAAAATCTCAAGTGATGATATGTATGTCATTGAGATGCTTGCTTATCTTGAAAATTATTTAAGGGGAATAGATTTACCAAATGTTGAAGATAAGAGATCCGCATATTATGAGAGGACTATAGAATATGGAAATGTCTTACCTAAGAGTAAGGACTATTGTTTTTTTGATGGAACTTATATGACAACTTGGTATAATGCACAATATAAAAAAGTTAAAGAACTAATGAAGAATTTAAATCAAGAAAATTATAAATTATCTAAGAGTAATTATGATTTATTACTATGGTTTAATAAGTTACATACGGATTTAAAAATAGCTTGGTTAGATAAATATTTAGGTCCTCAAAGAAGAGAAAAAAATGGAGAAGCTTATCAAAGATGGTCGTTGCTTGCTTCTGAGGTTGATAAAAATCCAAAAGCATTAAAAACGAAAAAATTATGTGAAGGTATTGAAGATTTTTATTCTATGGAAGAATTTATTACTGGGGCGGAAAAACGAATGGGAGATATGGCAGATGAACTATTCCCATGCTCTAATACTTCTATAGAGGAAATAGATAAACATTTGAAATTAACTAATAGATAGATTGTATGCGCTTAATTGGCGCATTTTCTTTTTATATATTTATTTTGTATATGTTATAATAAAATTGGATGTGATAAAATGAAGAAGATGAAGTGGTTTTTAGCAATTTTTGTGTTTAGTATAGTAGGAGTAACTTCCGTTTCTGCGAAGAGCAATCCTTATCCGCATTATGAAGATTTAGGATTTGGAAAGATAGTAAATTGTACTTGGTATGCTTGGGGCGAAACGAAGAAGAGAACGGGAATTGAATTACCTACTTGGTATAATGTCTGGACATGGCATAAGCAGGCAAAGAAGGCGGGATTTGCAACGGGAAAAGAACCAAAAGTTAATTCTCTTATGATCTGGAATTATGGTGACGGATTTGGTGGACATGTGGCATTTGTAACAAAAGTAGATGGAAATAATATTACCTATGATGAGGGTGGTGCAATGAACTCTACGGGTATAGCAACCAATCAAACTATATCTGTGGATGAAGTAAAAGCAATAACATCAGATTATGGTTTCATCTATTTAGATGTTCCAAGAACAACAACGACGACGACAAAGAAACCGACGACAACTAAGAAGTCCACGTCATCTAAGGTAATGACGGATAATACAACTAGTAGTGAAACGACGACAAGTAATAGCACAACAACTAGCATGACAGCTTCTATTAGTACATCAGTTAGTACAACAACAAGTACGCAAAAGGAAAAAGAAATTTCCCAAATAGTAGAAAAGAAAAATTATGATAAATATATTATAATTGGTGTAGGAGCATTATTAGTATTTATTGGTTTGCTTTTGGCAGTATTACTGGGAAGAAAGAAAAGGTAAAAAAATTGAAGGGAAAGATAATATGAAGAAGATAGCGCTTGATTTAGATGGAGTTGTATTTGATTCAGAAAATTTGTATAGAGTATATGCTGAAATGCATGATGTCGATAAATTTGGCAGAGATAATATAATTGATAATTCGCCAAGATTATTTCAAAAAAGATATGATTGGTCAGAAGAGGAACTTAAAGATTTCTACAAGAAAAACGCTCCAACAGTTTTATCAACGGCAAATCTTATGACAGGTGTAGAATTAGTTTTGAAAAAACTTATGAATAATTTTGAGATTATAGTTATAACAAGTAGAAGTGAAGAAGAGACTAATTATGGTCTAGAAAAGTTAAAAAATGCAGGAATTGACAATTTAAAAGTTTTCTTTAATGAGCATAGCAAAATTGAAAGATTGAAGAGTGAAAAATGTGATTATATAGTCGATGATGATATCGATATATGCAAGAATGCTGCTAAAGAAAATATAACAGGTATATATTTTAAAAACGCTGCTTCCGATAAAGTTGATGATGCTAGATGTTTTAAGGTTGTTAACAATTGGGGAGAAATATATAAGTTTTTGATGCTAGGAGATAATTAAAGTGATAGGAATAACTATTGAAGATATTGAAGAGGCTTTAAAATTTTATGAGATTGATGATGAAGATTATTATAATAGATGTTTAAAATGTGTGGATTATTTAACTGAAAATGATTTAGTAATGCAGTTTTATTCAGTATTATCCCCTTTATATAGTGATGATCTTACAAATATGTGGAAGATTAAGAGTATTACTCAGATTTTTAATTTTGAAGATTTATGGGTTACTAATATTATTCTATTATTGGGATATAAATTGCATATGATCAACATGAAGGGACATTTGTTTGATGATGAACAGGTACGTCTTCATAAATTGAGAGTAAGAGAATGTCTTACTAATGATATATGGATTAGAAAATTAGATGGAATAAGATTTTCTCAGCTACTATGGGGACTTTATTTTATTCGTATTAAGATAATTGAAGTAGGAAGATTGCAGTATGGATTGTCCGGTAAAGATATAAAAATACATATCTTCGGAGGAACTAAATTAGATTATGATGAAGTATTAGATTCCCTTAAAAAGTCAAAATCTTATATACACAAGTACTTTAGATTGGATAAGTATAATTATTATTGTAATTCTTGGTTGCTTAGTAAAGAAATATTAAAACTTGTCGATGAAGAATCAAATATTGCCAAATTTCAAAGTTTATTTAAAATATCTGCGGGTGAAGAGTGTACAGATGATATTCTCAACCATGTATATGGAATAAGCAGTGTTGAAAACTATGATGTCTTAAGTGAAGAGACAAGTTTGCAGAGAAAAATAAAAGATAGATTGATAAAGAGAAAAAAATTTCACTTAGGTTGTGGTAAATTAAAGAAAATGCCAGTAGATTGATACTGACATTTTTATATGTTATAAATATTCGATAAACTTTTTGCTAGCAAATGTTAAAAGAGTATTCTTGTTAGTAGCTAAATAAATATTTATTTTGGGAATAGATTTATTTATTTCAAGTTCTTTTAAGTTTTTAAAGTTCCTTTTGGCTAGATCAATTATGGCAAAACCAATACCCAAACCAATATTAGTAAATTCTGTAACTAATTCTTGACTGACAGTTTCTATTTTAGGAATTAAATTTACGTTATTTTGAAGGGCAAAGTGATTAAGAAGTTTACGACTGTTAGATTCTGGTCTTTGAAGTATTAAGGGAAAGTTATTTAAATCCTTAAAAGATTTTACGTCATCATTGAAGTATATTGGATTATAGATAAATCCTTGTTTTAGTTCTTTGATTTTTTTCAAACTAACATTGGATTCCTTAATGTTACTTTCATTAAAAATGACAAAGTCTAATTTTCCCAATTTTAGATCTTCGATTAACTTGCTCGTAAGTTCGTTTGTAATATTGATATTGGTGTTGGGATAGTCTTGATGAAATTTTTCAATGGAATCCATTAATATTAATTTGGTAAGGGTAGTCGAGCATCCAATTTTTATTTCTCCCTTATCAAGGGTTTTAAAAGATGTAAATTCCTTTTCGGCATTATCTATAAGTTCTAAAGCACCTTTGACATATTCGTAAAACATTTTTCCCTCTTCGGTAAGTTCCATGCCTTTATTGCTTCTTAAAAATAAAGTGCCATCTAGTTGGTCTTCCAATTTTTTGATAGATTGGGATATCGCTGGCTGGGATATGTGCAATTCTTCACTGGCTTTAGTCATGTGTTTATGCTTTGCAACAACATAAAAAGTTTTATATAATTCTAAGTCTATATTCATTATAAGTTCTCCTTATTAATATTATAACATTTATATATTTAACTTATCAACAAAAATAGAATACAATGTAATTAGAAAGAGAGAGGAAGAGCATGAAAGATAAGAATATACTAATTGGAGTAACAGGAGGAATTGCTTGTTATAAAATATGTGATGTTATAAATCATTTGAAAAGAGAGGGCGCAAATGTCGATATTATAATGACGGAAAATGCTACAAAGTTTATTACACCACTTACTTTGGAAACTTTATCTAAGAGTAGAGTAGTTGTGGATATGTTTCATGAAAAAGATCATGTTGATGTTGAACACATAAGTCTAGCTAGGAAAGCTGATTTAGTTTTAATAGCACCAGCAACAGCAAACATTATTGGCAAGTTAGCTAATGGTATAGCCGATGATATGCTTTCGACGACGGTAATGGCAACAAAATCCCAAGTTTTAATAGCGCCAGCAATGAATAATGGAATGTATGAAAATGGCATTGTACAAGATAATATAAAAAAACTTAAAAAATATGGATATCATTTTATTGATCCTGTCTGTGGTAATTTAGCTTGTGGATATAAAGCTGTTGGAAAACTGGCAGATAAGGATAAGATAATTGCTAGTCTAAATGAACTGCTTAAGGAGGAATAATATGGATTTAACAAATTTTATTTATGATTTTAATCTAGTTACAACACTGACAGTAAAAGATCCTTATGAAGTATGCACAGTTATAAACAATGGACGTAAAAGAGATATAAATTATGATGATTCAGTTAGTTTGTATGATATTGTGAATAAATTTAATACTGCATATTTGGCATATGATTTAGAAAGTGAACAACTTTTGGATATTTTAAAGACACTGGGAAGAGAGGTATTATATGGCTATCATTCGATAAGTGGTGATTTTGCGCTCTTAATTCTCGAGGTAATTGCTCCATCTTTTGAAACCTTTAAAGACGGGAATACTATAGTAAATTTTGTCAGAAGAGATGGCGATGATTATTTTGCCAATGTCGATAATGGCAAAAAAAGGTTTTCAAGAGAATTTAAAAGTAAGGGCATGGATATAGAAAGGGAAAAAATAAAAGAATGCTTAGATATAGTACGTAATAATGATTTATTCTTGGAATGCTTTAGGGAGTTAAGAAACAAATTTATATTTGGCAATGGAACAACGGTTTTATTTTCCAAAATCGATGGTGAAGTATTTGATAAATTATCAACATTTACTCTTTCATTTGGAAATGGTTATCTGAATTCAAATGATTTTATAGAAGTTAAGTTTAAATTAGGAGAAAAATTGAGAATACTTTATGGAAGTTCGAAAGTTACTTTAGATGATGAAGATATAAAGAATAAAGAAGAAAAAAAGCGAATTATTGATGAATTATTAGACGGACTTTATATTAACTGTGAGTATTTATGCGGTCTATATAGAATAAAAGAAAGCGAAAAAGCTTTAAGAAAGAAGGATGGATATGAAATATAAAATAATAATTACGGCAGGTGGCACAAGTGAAAGAATTGATAATGTTAGAAAAATTACCAATAGCAGTACAGGTAAACTTGGAGTGGTAATTGCCAATAAGATAATGGAATTAAAAGGTGATGAGATAGAAAAGATCTATTATATTGCTTCGAAGACAGCGCTAAAACCGAGTCATGAAAAAATCGAGATTGTAGAGATTATAGATACGAATGATTTAAAGATAGCAGTAGATAAATTACTTACGACAGAAAAAATCGATTACTTTATTCATTCTATGGCGGTCTCAGATTATACGGTGGATTTTGTTACAACAGCTAAAAGAATTATTGATACAATAGAAAACAATAAGAAATTATCATTATACGATAATATTACAGATAAGAGTAATGCAATTATCGCTACTAAGATTTCTTCTTATGAGGATGATTTGATGATCAAATTAAAGAGAACGCCAAAGATAATTTCGATGATTAAGGATTTAAGTCCAAAGACATATCTTGTAGGATTCAAATTATTAGATGGCGTAACAAAGGATGAATTAATCGATGTGGCTACCAAGTTAAAAAATAAGAATAAATGTGATTTAGTTGTTGCAAATGATTTATCTAATATAAGAAATGGCAATCATTTAGCATATATTATAGGTGAGGATGATTATATTGAGGCTTCAGGAAAAGAAGATATTGCCGAAAAGTTGATAAATGAGATGATGATATATGATTAAGTATAAAAAGAAACATATAGATAATATAAATGATGACATCGTCGATGAAACATATAAAGAATTATTAGACGAAAAATGGCAATTTATTATAATGGAAACAGCTCAGAACAAGTATGTATTAACTAAGGAGAAAAGCGTCTTTGAGATTAAAGATGAAGTAGGGTATATTGATGATGCCAATAGAGATGAATATTATCATACAGAACGTGTTAAGGAGAAAGTTGATATTGAGAAAAGATTAGATGTATTTAGAGAATATATGTCTAGGTATAGGGAATTATTTATAAAAAATGTCTATGGAGATAAATATATATTTGGGAGTATAGCAGTTAGAATAGATGATAAGAGTTTTATTACGACTATTAGAGGAAAAGAAGATTTATCGGAGTATACCATTGTAAGAAATGTCGATCATCAAAAGCATACTATTTATGTTTGCGGGAAGAAAGCTACTTTAAATGCACCTTTACTTGCTCATTTATTTGAAAACAGTGATGTCGATGTAATTGTCCATATTAATCATTATTTTGATTCAAAATTAAAGTATCAAGAATATGCTTTTCCGGGAACAGTTAAGGATTCAATAAGAGATAATCAAACATCATTTAATATTAAATATCATGGAGTTATATATTTGTTTGATAAAAAGGGAAATAAATTATAAGGAGGGTTTGATATGGGATATATCAAAGAACAAATAAAAGTCATTAAGGAGAGAGATCCAGCTATTAGAAGTACAATGGAAGTCTTGTTATATCCTTCATTTAAAGCATTAATTTATTATAAAGTAGCTCATCATTTTTATAAAAAGAAGCACTTTTTAATAGCTAGATATATTAGCGAAAAAGCCAAGAGAAAAACGGGAATAGAAATACATCCAGGGGCAAGAATTGGCAAGGGATTATTTATCGATCATGGAATTGGTGTGGTAATTGGTGAAACGGCGATAATTGGCGATAATGTAACAATGTTTCATGGAGTTACTTTAGGGGGAATTGGATCAGAAACAGGTAAAAGGCATCCAACAATTGGAAATAATGTATTTATTGGATGTGGTGCTAAAATACTTGGAAATATTACAATTGGCGACAATGTAAAAGTAGGGGCAAATGCCGTGCTACTTAAAAGTGTGGATGCTAATACGACAGTAGTAGGTATACCAGGGAGAGTAGTTAAAAGAAGTGGAAAGAAGGTATGATTTATGAAATATCCCAAATTTGATGTTTATGAAAAATTATATAAAAGGTATTTTAAAAAGGGGGTAGATTACTTAATTGACGAAGGTAATATTCAGAATGATGATAAAGTGCTGGATTTGTGTGGAGGAAACGGAAGATTAACAAGAAGATTAAAGATGCTTAGTAATGATGTTACTTATGTCGATCAGGAGAAAGATATGATTCCTGCTGATTTAGAAGACTTAGGTGTTAATGTTAAAAATATGAGTGTTCAAGAATTTGTTAATGGCAATGAAGATGAGTTTGATAAAGTCTTTTGTGAACAAGCAGTTAATTATTGGATGTTGCATATTGATATTCAAAAGTTTAGCAAAATGTTAAAAAAGAATGGCTTATTTATTTTTAATACGTTTTCTAGTAGGCCTAGTGAAAAGCCAATGATAAAAGAATATGTTATTGATGATATAAGCTATTTAGAGATTTCATATTTAGTGGATAATAAGGTATCTCATGTGCAAATAAGGGAAGGATTTGAACCACATTTTACGGTTTTTGATTGGATAAGTGAGGAGGATTATAGAAGTATTTTAGAACCTTATTTTGATATAGAAATAAAGGATAATGGCAAAAGTGCACTTTATATTTGTAGGAGGAAGTAATGAATAAATCGCTCGGTATATACAATTTAATAGATAGTGAAGGGATAAATAAAAGTATTAGAACAGTTGTCGATAGTGGCATTAATTTTAATACCTATGTTAGTCCGAAGGGAATGAAAGAATTAAGAGAGAGTATTGCGGATTTTTTAAAATCTATTTGGGATTACAATGTTAACTATAAAGATATAATAATAACTAGTGGTTCTCAGCAATCTCTTAATTTGCTAGCTTATGCCTTATTTAATGAAGGAAATACAATTCTAGTGGAACAGCCAACTTATTTTGGTGCTCTTGATGTCTTTAAAAAGATAAATATTAATTTGCTTGGCTGTGATTTAGGAGAAGATGGCTTCGACTTACAAGAACTAGAAGACATTCTAGCAATGTATAAACCGAGAGCAATCTATGTAACACCAACTTTTAATAATCCAACTGGATATGCTTGGTCTAATGAAGTAAGAAGTAAGTTTTTGGATATTATCAACAAATATGATGTCTTAGTTATTGAGGATGATCCCTATAGCTTAATTAATTATACTGATTATAAATATAGAACATTATATGAAATGAATAATGGAAAAAATATCATCTATTTGGGAACATTTTCCAAGTTAATAAGTCCATCTATTAATGTGGGATATATTATATGCTCGGATGGCTTTATGAATGTATTATATAGTTATAAAAACAGTTTTGATTTGTGTACTTCGGCATTTTTACAATATGCTGTTTTAGATTATTTAAATAATAATGATATAAAGAAGTTAATAAAAGAAAAGATAAAAATATATAAAGAACTATTGGATGAAAGTGTTAAGCAGGTGGAAAATGATCATGCAGTTATAAGCTATACTAGATGCAAGGGAGGATTGTTTTATAAAGTTACTTTTGAAGATACGGTAAATTCGGAATATGAAGATTTAAGTAAATATTATATAAATGGTCAGCATAATAATGAAACTAGAATAAATATTTGTAGTTTGTTATATAAATAATTTAAATTGAGAAATATAGTTAGATAGTTAAAAGAAAAAGATGAAGAAAATAAAAACAGATGATATAATAAATTTGGAGATGATATTATGCAACCAAAAAGTTTAAAAAAAGGAGATAAGGTAGCAATAGTTAGTTTATCAAGAGGTTTGTTAGGTATGCCTTTTTGTAAACATGAATTAGATTTAGGAATTAAAAGATTAGAGGAAATGGGACTTATTCCCGTAATAATGGATAATGCTTTAAAAGATATGGATTATTTAGAGGCGCATCCTGAAGCTCGAGCTCATGATTTAAAGCAGGCATTTATGGATCCAGAAATAAAGGGAATAATAAACGCCATTGGAGGATTTGATACTTATAAAACAATTCCCTATCTCATGGAAGATGAAGAGTTTATCGAGGCAGTAAAAAAGAATCCTAAGATATTTACGGGCTTTTCTGACACGACAAATAATCATTTAATGTTGAATAGATTGGGGTTATCAACATTTTATGGTCCTTGTCTACTTGTCGATATTGCGGAATTAGACAGTGAAATGTTACCTTATACGAAAAAGTATTTTGATTATTATTTTGAGGCACTAGATAAGATGGAGATAACTTCTAGTCCTGTTTGGTATATGGATAGAAAGAGTTATGGAGTAGATGAGTTGGGTAAGCCAAGAGAAATGGTAAAAGAAACTCATGGCTTTGAAATTTTAAATGGTGAGGGAAAAAGGACTGGTAAGCTATATGGTGGTTGTATTGAAAGTATATATGAAGCATATGTAGGTGGAAGATATGAAGAAGCAGCAGCTGTATATCAAAAATATAATATTTTACCTAGTGATGATGAGTGGAAGAAAAAAATATTGTTTTTAGAGACTAGTGATGAAAAATCAACACCAGAAAAATTGGAAGAGATGTTATCTTACTTTAAGAAAAAGAATATACTAAGTTTAGTTCAAGGGGTAATATTTGGTAAGCCAATTGATGAAGTATATTACGAAGAATATAAACAAGTAATAAGTAAGGTTTTTGAAGATATTGATACACCTGTTTTATATAATGTTAACTTTGGTCATTCTGTACCAAGATGTATAATTCCCTATGATGCTAAGACAATAGTTGATTATGGTAACAAGACAATAACAGTTGATACAAAAATATTAAGTGAGGATTGATGAATATGATTAATTTTTACGAGTAATTTAAATCATTATCAAAAAGTTGATGGAAAAAAGGTTGCAAAGGAAATTGATAATACGAATGGACTAGTTGACCAAATAAAAAAGCATCTTAATAAAAATAATTCTATATTATTTGTAGCATCCGATTATCAAGATATTGAGAAAGTTTCGGAATATTCGGCATTGTTATTTGAAACATTAAAACTATCGGGAATAACATTTTTAGATTATCAGACATTAGATGAAAGAAATGCCCTAGATGCCAAAAGGATGGTTGAGAATGCCGATTTTATTTATCTAAGTGGAGGAGATACATATACGCAACATCAATTTTTTGAAAAAATAGGATTAAAAGATATACTTAAGAATTTTGATGGAATCTTGATGGGACAAAGTGCTGGTGCTTTAAATATGTCTTCTTCAGTTTTTAATAGTCCTGAAGAGATGGAAAACTCAGAACCGATTTACTTTGATGGTTTAGGAGTTACGGATATTAATATTGAACCTCATTTTATTTTGAGTGAAGATGGTCTAACGGAGAAAGAAATATATCAAAGAAGATATATTGAAAGAGAGTCTAATGAGAGATGTATTTATGCTATAACAGATGGAAGTCATATTTTGATTGATGATAGCAGTATAACGGCTTTCGGAGAAATATATTTTATCAAAGATGAAGTTATAGAGAAAATATGTGAAAATGGGGAAAAGTATGTAATAAGCGGTACTTTAGTTTTATAGGAAGGTCTTAAAAGGCCTTTTTATTATGGTATAATGTTGTTAGGAGCGAATTAGTATGGATGCAATAATGAAGACGAGAGAAGCTTATGATAAAATAGCGGATATTTATGATAGAGAACTTTGGAATGATCACCCATATGATGAATATATAGATAAGTTTATAGATTTAGTAAGGGGAAACAATATTCTCGATTTAGGTTGTGCGATGGGCAGTTTTACTAAGTATGTAGCAGATAAGGGAAAAATATTAGATGGAATAGATTATTCAACTAATATGATTAATATTGCTAAAGATAAAGTTAGCAATGCTAATTTTTATGTTATGGATATGCTCAATTTGGATTTGAATAAGAGATATGATGGAGTAATGGCTATTAATTCTACTATTCATGTAGAAAAAAAGAATATGCAAAGATTATTTGATTCAATCTATGATCTTTTAAAAGATGATGGTATTTTCTTTATAATCCTTCAAGAGGGAGATGGCGAGAAAATGGTTTCAGAACCTTTTGATGAATCTTTAGAGGAATTTGTGAGTTATTATAGAATGTTGGAGATAGAAGAGTTATTTACCAATTGTAATTTTCAAGTAATTGAAAGAAATAAGATCATAAGAGATGCCGAGTTTGAATTGGGATATGATCAATTAGTATATTATTTAAGGAAAAAGAGGGTGAATAAATGTCAAAAATTTCAAAGAATATAAAAATGTTAGATATTTTATCATCTGGTAAAAGACATTCATGCAAAGAACTAGCTAATATGCTTGAAGTGTCTCCAAGAATGGTTAGGAGTTACAAAGATGAGTTAGAAAAAGAGGGCATCTATATAGTTATGACGAAGAAGGCGAATTAATCGATTTACTTCATAGTATGGGCATAGATTTTTCTAATGCATTCTATGGAGATTTGAAGCGCAAGTCAATATTTATTAAAGATATTGATGGAAATGAGTTACAATTTATTAAAATCAAATGACATTTGGTAAATTTTTTGATATTATATATGTGGTATCAAATTTTGCCCCATAGCCAAGCGGTAAGGCGGCAGGCTCTGACCCTGTTATTCCGTAGGTTCGAATCCTACTGGGGCAACCATTTAGTCAATTTAAACAACGTAATTACGTTGTTTTTTTAAAGTTACTCTCAAAATTACTCCGAATTGTTATTTAGGTTATGTATTTATGTAGTTTTTTAATTGCTATAGAAAATATTTGGAGTTTCCTTTTTTAGATGATAAGTTTTTATAGATTGATAGTTGATAAATAGAATTGTTATAAGAAATAAATATATCGTCATATTTGTCGTTATAAAATAGATTTACTGTGGTAAATCTTTTTATTATATTATTGGTTAATATTCTATATCTATTATTATTAAATTGAATTATGTTATCGGCAATATTTTCGCGAGAGTACAATATTCCGTGTTTAATGGGGTGTGTTAAGGCTACGAAGTTTTTTTATACGGGAGATAAAATACTTTATGATATAGACAATGAGTATGCAAAAAAATGTGAATAGTATATTAACTATGTTATAATGAGTATGGTGAGACTATGCGAATCGGATTAGATATTGACAATGTTATTTCGAATTTTGATGAAGTACTTTTAAAAGCATATATAAAGCATGATGAGGAAATTGGTGGACCAGGAATAGTTAATGATAGTCCAAAAGTAAGATGCAAATTTAATTGGACTAGTGAAGAAGAAAAGAAGTTCTATAAAAATAATTTAGAAAAAATTGCTCAGGATTTTGAGCCTATTCCCGAGGCATCTAAATATATAAAGATGTTAAGAGATAAGGGTTATGAAATTTATATTATAAGTGGAAGAGATAATGGAGAATATAGTAATCCTAGAAAAATGACGGAAGAATGGCTAGCAAAATACGATATTCCATATGATAAACTATTTCTGACAAATGCCTATAATGTCCATGATAAGACGGAGATTTGTTTAAAAAATAATATTCCAATATTGATTGATGATTCGCTTAAAAATTGTATAGATGCCTATAAATTTGGGTTGTATCCCATAATTATGGATATGCCTTTCAATAGGGATAATGATTATATAAAGCGAGCACATAGTTGGGAAGAAATATATGATATAGTTTGTAATTATGGGAAATCTAAATATAAAGTTATATTGGATACGGATACTTATAATGAATCGGATGATCAGTTTGCTATTGCTTATATGTTTAAGTCGCTGGATATTTTTGATGTCGAGGCAATAACCATCGCGCCATTTAGAAAAGAGACGCGCTTTTATGATGATTCGGGAATAGAAAATAGTTATAAAGAAGCGAGAAAAATATGTGATTTATTGGGTCTTAAGAGCTTCGATAGGATATTTAGGGGCTCAACTAATTATATGTTAAATGGCTATAGTGAAAGAAATGAAGCAGTTGATAAAATAATAGATATTGCCTTAAAAAATGAAAAAACCTATATTATGGCTATTGGAGCGATAACGAATGTGGCATTGGCAATAAAATATGAGCCTAAAATAATTGATAGGATTGAGATTATTTGGTTGGGTGGACATAATTTTTTCTATCCGAATAATTTGCATGAGGCAAACTTTAAAGATGTAGATGCCGTAAAAGAAATTTTTTCATCAGATGTTAAATTGACGATAATTCCATGTAAGGGGGTTGCATCTAATTTGGAAACTACAGTTTATGAATTAGAGCATAAGATGGATATCAATAATCCTCTACACAAATATTTAATTGATGGCTTTGATTATTATACGAAAACATATCAGCATCGGGATAGATGGCCGATTTGGGATATTGCTGTGATTGCCTATATGATTAATCCTAGATGGTTTGTAAGAAAAGTTGTAGATGTTCCTATGATAAATAAGGACTTGGCTTATGAAGGTAATTATGAAAATAGGAAAGCTGATATGGTAGTATATCTATCATCGTATCAAATATATGATGATTTGTTTAGAAAGCTCGGTGGTGAAAATGATTCCAAAGAGTGAGGATATATTAAAAATATTGAATGGTGAGCGTGGTAAAAAGAGCTCCGATAGATGGATTGTACATTCTATATATGTAGCATCAGTCGTTGAGAGATTGGCTGGCGCATTTAAGGAAAAAGGATATGATACAGATGTGGAGAAAGCCAAGACCTTAGCTCTTTTGCATGATATTGGAAAAATAAGTGCCGACGATCATGGACATGAAATTAAAGGCTATAATTATATGAAAGAAAAAGGATATGATATTGAGTATTGTAATATTGCTTTGACGCATTCATATCTAAATAATGACTATCTATGTACAGCAGGAGGTATACCAAAAGCTACTTCTTTTCGTACAGATTTTGTCAAAAATCATGAGTATACTTTATATGAAAAAATGGTCTGTTTGGCCGATTTAATGTGTGCCGATGAGATATATACAATTGATAAGCGATTAGTTGAGATGGTTATGAGGAAGGGTGCTTATCAAACCACTCAGTATCATATGAAAGAAACGTATAAATTAAAGAAATTTTTTGATGATTTATTGGGTTATGATTTATATGAGTTGTTTCCCGAAGTAAAGATAAATTTATAGGAAAGAGGAATATTATGAAAATTGAAAATATTAAACCAGTAGATTTGGAGATTAAAGGAGTTTATACACCAGCGAAGAAAATAGATTTTGGAGATTATTCGATGATTTATGTTTCGGGGATACAACCTCCAATGGGAGAAGATAAAAGAGTAGTTACAGACGATATAGCAGAGCAAACTCTTTTGGTTTTTGAAGATATCAATAACATTCTGAAATTGGCTGGAGCAAGTTTAGATAATGTCATAAAGGCAGTTATCTATTTGACAGATATGAATGACTTTTCTATTGTTTCACCTATACGAGCAGAATATTTTAAAAATTCTATGCCCGTTTCAACAATGGTTGAGGTTAATAAACTAACTAGAGAAGGTGCCAAAATAGAGATTGAAGTAACGGCTCTTTTAGAAAAATAGTCTAGATGATTTAGCATATGATGGGAATGATTAAATGGTAAAATATTTATGGCATAGTGAAGATGTTCCGGATAATATGAAGATAACTCAGGTTTCCGGAATCCTGCTTGATGATGAAAATCAGGTTTTATTGTATGAAGAAAAAGAGGGAGAATATCGCATACCAGGAGGACATCCACTTGCTAATGAGAGTATCGCGGGAACATTAATAAGAGAGTGTTTAGAAGAAGTGAATACAGAGATAGGCGATATAAAATATTTGGGATTTCAAGAAGTTGTCGGAGATGAGATTGATAGCTATGCTCAAGTAAGAATGATTGCTAAAATAAAAAAAGTTGGAACTTTAAGACCGGATGTAGATAGCGGTATGACTTATAAAAGACTGTTTGTCAAAATTGAAGATGTTAATAAATATTTGAAATGGGATAGCGTTGGAGAAAATATGATGAACAATGTTAAAGACATTCTAGGTATATACGATGATAAATAGGAGTTTAACATGAAAAAGAATAAAGTAATATTATTTGATTGGGGTAATATAGTTGAATCACATACAACTGATTACAATGTTTATGATGCCTATAATTTTTTGTTTAAAGAATTTGGCTGTGATATAGACGATAAAATAAACTTGGGAAAATATCAATTATCTTCTATTTCGAGTATGGAAGAATATGAAAAGACATTTGAAGAAATAAGAGAAGAGTATCATTTGCAATGTGATTTTAAAACGTTTTTAGAAAGATATGATTATTATTTCGAAAAGATTTCTTCGTATTATGAGGTAAGAGACTTTGAAGTATCTTTAAGAGATAAATGCTTTATTGGTATACTTTCAAATTTGGCAATTGTCGATAAGAAAAGGTTGGATGCTCAAGTTGGCTTAGATAATTATGACTATGTCTTTTTGTCCTTTGAACTAGGATGTCAAAAGCCTGATTCTAAAATATATGATATAGTAAGTGAAAAATTACCTTTTGAGAGTAAAGATATATTGTTTATCGATGATTCTTTAAAAAATATTGAAGAAGCTAAAAGACATGGTTGGAATACCTTACTAGCAACGGGTTTGGAACTTGATAAGATTAAACAAGTCTGTGAAGAGTTTTTGGAATAATTAAGGATGATGTTTATTATGGAAAAATTTTATTTTGAAGAAACAAGTTTAAGTAGAAAAGAAGATGCATTAGCATTTATAAATGAATTTTATGAATATAGTTCTGGTATTTATGAACTAATAATAAAAAAATCATAAATGTTAGCTATATGAAAGTGAGAATACTATTATATTGCGTAGTATTTTTATTTTGTGTTTTAGCGAATAAATGATATACTTTATATGAAATGCTTAGAATGTCATTTAGTTGTCACATTGAATAGGTATAGTTGTACTAGGAGTGAAGAAGTAATGAAGAAGTTTACTAATATAGTGCCTAAATATGCATATTTTCCTTTGGCTATGGCAATTGTTGCTAATACTTTGGTTTATAATGTTTCAAAATTGGTAACTAATCATTTTTTTCATTATGATTTTACGATGGCGGTAGATGAAGCAATTCCCTTAGTTCCAATTTTTATCCTCATCTATGTTTTTTGCTATGTTGAATGGGTTGTCGGCTATATTTTAATCGCTCGAGAATCTAAGGAATATTGTTTTCAGTATGTGGCAGCAGACATAATTGCCAAGATTATTTGTTTAATATTCTTTTGCCTTGTGCCAACTACTTATGTGAGACCAGAACTTGGTACGGGAATTTTTAATGATATGATAGCATTTATTTATAAAATGGATGGTCCAGTTAATTTATTCCCATCTATTCATTGCCTAGAAAGCTGGATGTGTTTTAGATCATCGATAAAAATGCAAAAAGTACCTAAAATATACAAAATATTTACACTTATTTATGCTTTTTTAGTATTCTTATCTGTAGTTTTTGTTAAACAACACGTGTTTATTGATATAATAGGTGGTATATTAGTTATGGAATTAGGTTTATGGATTGCAAAGAAATTTGATGCAAAGAGATTATTTTTTAAAATAGATAATCATCTTAGCAAGTGATTTTGAGGTGGTTTTTGTGCAAATACAAGATACCAAGAATAATTTAATAGGAAATAGAAAAAGACTTTTATGGGTAGCACTATTTATTGTAATAGCTATTGCAAGTATAATTGCCATAATAGGTTTTAATAAGAGTTTTTCCTTGAATAAATTTATAGAATTTTTTAAATCAGCTAATCCCTTGTGGATGGGACTAGCTATTCTTTCGATGTTGTTATTTATCTTTTTTGAAGGATGTTCAATAAGCGTATTATGTAAGTCTTTTAAATATAAAACTAAAGTTAGAGATGGATTTGCATATTCATCAGCTGATATTTATTTTTCGGCAATAACTCCATCAGCTACGGGCGGTCAACCGGCCAGTGCCTATTTCATGCATAAAGATGGCATACCTATTTCTGTTATTACAGTTACTATGTTTTGCATTCTACTTATGTATTCTTTATCTATAATAATAATAAATTTTATTTCATTTATTATTAAGCCAAGTGTTGTATTTGAAATGGACTTCCTAGCTAAATTATTTATCTTAGTGGGATTTGGTGTACAATTTGTCTTAGTAGCATTCTTCTACTTTTTATTATTTAATGAGAGTTTACTACAAAAAATTTGTGCTTTCTTCGTATCAGTAGCAGCTAAGATTCATTTAATTAAGAATAAGGATAGTGTCATGAAGAAATTAAATAGCTTAATAGATAAGTATCGCGATTCGGCAAAAATGCTAAAGGGGCATAATAAAGTTATGCTGAAGGTTTTAATACTTACACTTTTACAAAGACTTGCCCAAATTAGCGTTATTGTGTGTGTTTTTATTGCAACTAGTAGTAATTTAAATCAAGTTTTTGATATCTTTAGTATAGAAAGTTTTGTTATAACGGGATCATATTGTATTCCGATTCCAGGAGCCATTGGAGTGTCAGATTATCTAATGTTAAATGGCTTTAAAACATTAATGCCGGAGAATATTGCTGTAAATTTAGAATTAATAGGTAGAGGAATATCCTTCTATTGTTGTATAATAGTATGTGGAGTGACAATATTGGCGAAATACTTGTCACAAAAAAGGAGAAGTAGAGAATGATTGGTGTTTATGATTATACAGTTATATTGACTTATTTGTCTTTAATATCGGGAAGTTTAGGAATATTTGTTTCTTTAAGTGGATTAGGACATCCATATTATGGCGTATTCTTTTTGCTTTTTTGTGGATTATGTGATGCGTTTGATGGTAAAGTTGCTAGCACAAAGAAAAAGAGAACTGATGAGGAGAAGAGATTTGGAATACAAATAGATTCTCTTTCAGATTTAGTAGCATTTGGAATATTGCCAGCTGCAATAGGCGTTGCTATGTATCATAGATCGATATTTTTAAATGGTCTACCACATAAGAGAGTTTTAGATTTTTTTGTATATGGCTTTTTGGCCTTATATGCTTTAGCTGCATTGATTCGTTTAGCTTACTTTAATGTTCAAGAAGAAACTAGACAAAAAAAGGAGAAGAATAAGAAGAGAAAAGAATATACAGGCTTACCGGTTACTTCTTCAGCTTTGATTTTTCCTTTCGTTATGTTATTACAATTTTTATCTCCAATGGATATGACTCTTGTGTATTTTGGAGCTATAATTGTCACAGGAATTTGTTTCCTTTCAAAATTTAAGATTAAGAAATTTGATACTAAAGGAATATTAATATTAGTACTTATAGGTGCCATTGAATTTATAGCATTACTAATCTCTAAATTGATGAAATAGGTTAATTATGGAAAAAAGTGAAGGATTGTTATTAAGATTTTTATATAAAACAATGGTTGGACGAGTATTTTTAAGAATTCTCATATCTCCTTTTATATCAAAAATAGGCGGATTTATTTTAAGTACGAAGATATCTAAATTGGCTGTAAAGAGATTTGCCAAGAAAAATCATATTGATTGTCAGGATTATTATGTTGATAATATCAAAAGTTTTAACGATTTTTTTGCGAGAAGAGTAAGGGAAGAAAAGCGTCCGATAGATAGAGATGAAAAAAATTTTATATCACCTGCTGATGGGCATCTTAGTTTTTATACGATTAAGGAAGATTTAGTTATTCCAGTTAAACAAAGTATGTTTAAGATGAGTACTTTGCTTGAAGATAAGAATCTGGCTGATAAATATAATGATGGAACGTGTATTGTAATTAGATTATGTGTTGATAATTATCATAGATATTGTTATTTAGATGATGGCAGCAAGGGGGAAAATAAATTTATTCCGGGAAAATTACATACTGTTAGACCAATTGCATTAGAAAAATATCCGGTTTTTACGGAGAATGCGCGGGAATATACTATTTTAAAAACGAAAAACTTTGGCGATGTCGTCCAAGTAGAAGTAGGTGCCTTAATGGTTGGAAAGATTAAGAATAATCATGGGGCTCACGAGTTTAAGCGTGGAGAAGAAAAAGGAATGTTTTTGTTTGGTGGAAGTACGATAATGCTTCTAGTAGAAAAGAATCGCGTTGATATTCCTTCCAAGTACTTTGAAATGACTAAAAATAATGAAGAAATAGATATTAAAATGGGGGAAAAGATAGGGACAAAATATACTAAAGGTAATTAGTATATTTTTTGTTGGAAAAATTGAATTATCATATTATAATAAATTGTAGGAGCAAAATGTTAATAATAAATTGGAGAAGTGACGTATTATGCTAAAGATTTTGATGTCAGATGTTTGAATAGACAACATATCTGCTCTAATTTGTAAAATAATATGTTTTTTATTAAAAAAGATAAGGAGAATATTTATGAAAAGAGTTTTATTGACTGGTGCGAATGATGGCTTAGGAAGAGCTTTTGGCGAATTATGTGTGAAAAGCGGGGTAGAAGTCATCGCTTTGGGTAGACACAAACCTGATTATAGTTGTGAATTTGTGAGTGTTGATTTAAGTAATGAAGAAGAAATAGAAAGAGCAGTAGAAGAAGTAAAGGAGACATATTCGGAATTTGATGCATTTATTAACTGTGCTGGAACTATGAGTATAGGTAGTATAGAGAATATTACTTTAAAGGAAGCAAAAGATGTCTTTATGATTAATAGTATTGCGCCTATTTACATGACTTCTAAGTTAAAGGATGTTATCATCAATAATAAGGCTGATATTTTAAATGTCGTATCTATAATGGCAACTTTATTTGATATTGAACTTGATAGTATTTTATATACTTCTTCAAAGTGGGGATTTAAAGGAGCTAGTTATAATTTAGAGGCAGAGTTTAGCAAAACTCCTTGTCGTGTAATTACTTTAAATCCTGGAGGAATGAATACAAGTCTTTTTAGAAAGTATGATAAGAAGTTAGAGGGTATGGCAGATGAATGGATGAATCCAAGCGATATTGCTGATATAATGTTTTACACATTAAATTTACCTAAGCAGGTGGAAGTAAGTGAAATAACAATTTCTCGAAAGACCCATTATCAGGATTAAAGAGTAAGAGTGGTTTAATGGAGAAAAATAATAGATTAAATATTGCCTGTATGGTACATAATGCCTATTTCTTTTATGCTAAAAAATTTGCGCGAGAGCAAGGATATGATTTGGATACTTTTGGAGGTTCGCCATTTTACTTTTACCATGATGCTGATCTTGATGCGAATTCCTATGATATGTTAGTGCTTTTTTCTGGAAATTTTTATTCAGAAATGGAAGAAGATAATTTAAATAAAGCAGCAGATCTAATTTGTGAAAAGAGCGGCAAACCTATAACTTCAGCATATCTATATTATCGAAAGAAAAACTTTAGTAGATGCAAATTATGATGTGTTGGACTTGATGTATGACGCTGTTGAATTTCATAATGGTAAAACTCTTCCGGTGGCAATGAAGGTCTTAAAGGATAACGAATAGAAGAAGAAATTCTTCTTTTTTTAGTGTGTATCATGCTATAATATTTTTAGGAGTTGATAATGTGCTTTATACGAGAGTGATACTAAATAGTACAGATAATTTAGATGATATTTTAAAAAAGTTAGGTGCCAGTAAAAAATCTGACTTTGCCTTTTATGATTTAATATATTTAAATAAAGATGGATCTAGCATAACTGATGATACTTTAAAGGTTAGGGTTTATAAACATAATGAATGGAATAGTAAGGCAGTTTTAGTTATTCGCAAAAAAGCCGAGATGATAAATGGTGCTAAGGAAGATAAATTCTTAGTTCGCGAAGAATTTGATATGGAAAGCGAAGCATTAAATTTTGTCGATGAAAATTTTAAAGATAGTTTTGATTATAAGTTTAAGTTAGAAAAAAGCGGAGAAGAATATCAAAATGAAAATTTAAGAATTTGGGTAGAAGATATTGAGAACATGGGAATAAGCATTGAATTTGGCTCAGAAAAGCAAGAATATATTGAAGATGCTATTATGTTATTCGATGTTAAAGAGAGATTGACGATTTCTGTTCCCGAATATTTATATAACAAATTGAAAGGAGAATAGTTGTGAGAGTTTATATCGTCAGACATGGAGAAGTAAGTAGCAATGTGGAGAAGGTGTATAATCGTGTTGATGATTATTTAAATGAAAATGGTATTAATCAAGCAAAAGCTTTAGGCGAAAAGATGAGGGCGATTGATTATGATGTTATCATTTCTTCTCCTCTAATTAGAGCAAAGGAAACATCACAGATTATTAATTTCAAGAATAAAGATATATTATATGATGCGCGATTATCCGAAAGAGATGCGGGTTCATTTAAGGGAAAATCTTTAGATTTAACTAATAGGGATGAATATTGGAACTATAATACTGAGTTAGTTCAAGGAGACGAAGAAAATATTCGCGATTTTTTTAAGCGTGTTTGGAGTTTTCTAGATGAATTAAAAAGCCAAAATTATGAAAGTGTTGTTATTTCATGCCATAGTGGAGTATCTAAGGCTATAAGGGCGTATTTCGAAGGTTTAGAAGATGGATTTTTTTTAAATAAGGGCTTAAAGAATGGCGAGATAAGTTTATATAATTTTTAAAGGAAAGGTGTTAAAATTATGAAATTTGAAGTTAAAAGAGTTAAGATAGTTGTTACTGTACCAGAGGAAGATGTCGATAAAATACGAAATGCTGTATGTGATGCAGGAGCAGGAGTAATTGGTGACTATAGTTTTTGTACGATGTCGACAAAATGCACGGGAACGTTTATGCCAAATGATAATGCCAATCCTTACATTGGTAACAATAATAATAAGGAATATGTTACAGAGGAAAAACTTGAAGTTGTATGTGATGTAGAAAAAGTTAAATCAGTAATTTCAGCTTTAAGAAAAGTTCATCCATACGAAGAACCAGCAATAGATATTTATCCTTTAATTGATGAAGATAACTTTGCATAATCTTGATAAATAGTAAGAGTTTGTTATAAAACAATAAATATGGAGACTTTATGGATTTTATAGAAGCAAAAACAATAATGACGAAAGTAAAAAATGGAGATTCATGGTATGGAGTAGATTTTAATATGAATCTCTATCGTGGCTGTAGCCATGGTTGTATTTATTGTGATAGTAGAAGTGATTGCTATAAAATAGAGGGCTTTGATCGCGTGAGAAGTAAAAAGGATGCTCTATTAATTTTGGAACGAGAATTACAAAAGAGTAAAAAGACAGGCGTTATTGGAATAGGAGCAATGTCAGATACTTATAATCATGCAGAAAAGAAGTATGAAATAACGAGAGGTGCGCTTAAATTAATAAAAAAATATGGTTATGGGGTTTCTATAGATACTAAAAGTGATTTAGTTTTAAGAGATTTAGATATATTAAAAGAAATAAATAAAAGCAATAATGTAATTGTAAAAATAACGATAACAACGCCAAATGATGAGTTATCTAAAAATATTGAACCTTATGCGCCAGTTTCATCTCAAAGATTCAAAGCCATTAAAGAATTAAATGGTGCAGGCATATATGCTGGTATTATGTTAAATCCTGTCTTGCCTTTTGTTACGGATAATGAAGAAGATATAAAGAAATTAGTATATTTAGCACATATTAATGGAGCTAAATTTATCCATACATATATGGGAATGACTTTAAGAGATCGCCAGCGAGATTATTATTTGGAAAAAATTGATGAATTATTTCCGGGAATGATGCAAAAATATTTCAAATGCTATCAAGAACGATATGATTGTACAGTTTTAAGTGCCAAGCACTTATATGGCGTTTTTGTCGATGAATGCAAAAAGTATGGTATTCTTTATAATATGAAGGATATAATTAAGGCTTATAAAGTTAAGAAAAGTGATGAACAGATTTCACTTTTTTAGAGGGTGTCATGAAAGAAAAAGTATATGAGTATTTAAGGATTATTCCTAAGGGAAAAGTTGCCACTTATGGAAGTATTGCTCTTTATTTGGGAAATAAGAACTTATCGCGAGTTGTTGGCAATATATTGCATAGTAATGAAGATGGAGATAACTTTCCTTGTTATAAAGTGGTAAATGCCAAAGGTTATTTATCAAAAAATTATAAATTTGGGGGAATTGATGAACAAAAGAGAAGACTAGAAGGCGACGGAATAGAAGTAACTAATTATCGCGTAGATTTAAGAAAATATAAGATGTAAGGAAGTGCGTTTAAATGTGTAAAATAGAATCAAGATGTGGAATTGAGTGTTTAAAGTGCGAATTCCGAGATACAATGGGCTGTAAGGGGTGTACAAATATTACAATTCCGTTCCATGGAGAATGTGCAGTAAAAAAATGTGTAGAGGGAAAAGAACTCGTTTTCTGTGGAGAATGCCAAAAATTTCCCTGCGAATTGTTAAAAAGTTATGCATATGACAAGGAACATGGAGATAATGGTGCTAGAATAGAAAAATGCTGTGAATGGTGTAAAAAGGTAGAGGAAAAAATCGGTGTTAATTCATAATTCTATTTCTAAGAGGTGTTAAATATTAGGCAGTTATTGTATGATATCCTTGAAAGGGTGATGTTAAGGATAATGTAAAAATTGGCAAATTAATAGCTAGTTGTCGCAAGGCAAAAAAATTAACACAGAAGGATTTAGCAGAGAAACTAAGGGTATCAGACAAGTCGATTTCAAAATGGGAAAATGGTAAATGTCTACCAGGTGTTTCCTTATATTTGGAGTTATGTGAAATACTGGGAATAACAATAAATGAATTTTTCTTAGGCGAACAAATTGAAAATAAAGATTTTAAACAAAAGGCTGATGAAAATCTGCTAAAGGCCTTAGAAAATAGCACTTTTAATCTAGATGAAAAAATTAAATATTATCGCAAGAAATGGCAAAGAGAGCATTTTGGGGAATTAAATATTGGTTTGATTGTATCTTTAGTATTGATTTATATCTTTTTTGATACAGAAGATGTTTTATTTCTTGTAATAATAGGAACTTTTATTTGGAGTATAATAGAAATTAAAAAAATGATTACCTATATAGATAATCATTTATATAGAAAGGAAAAATAATGAGACACTTTCAATTTAGAAAGTGTTTTTTAAAAATATAAATCATACCAAATAATGAAGACATAGATACTCCAAAGAAATTTATAGTTGTGATATTTATCATTTTTATAGGATTTTAATAGTCTTATAATCTTTTTTTGATTGAAAAATTTATCGGCGGTAGGAGAGGAGAATTTACTTAATATTTCTTGGTAGTAATCATCTTCTTTCATCCACTCTTTTAAAGGTACAGGAAAACCTAGTTTTTTCTTTTTATATGCTCCATTCGGGATAGCCGATTTAGCTGCTTCTCGCAATATATATTTAGTTGTATTTTTATTTATCTTGTCAGTATCTAACAATGAGCTTGCCACTTTAAAGACTTCGATATCGAGAAAAGGTGTGCGTGCTTCGAGTCCAAAGAGCATACAATTGCGATCGATGGCTGGAAGGAAATCTTTAGCAAGGATGAGATTGAAATCGATCATTTGTCTTTTTTGTAAATTTGTACAATTTGAATATTGTTCATAATACTTGTGAGTTATATCTTGAGGTTTAGTTTGCCTCTTAGATTTAACAATATTACATGCTTCTTTGTCTCGACATATTCTGTTTATACCAATATATTCATCTTCTAGTTTTCTACCACGACGATAGATAAAATTTATTCCTTTCATATCGGGGAAAATGCTAGCAATTTTAGATGCTATATTTCTAAATAAGAAGGGGATTTTCATATACCAACTAAGTGTTATTTCATCCATGTATGTTAAGTATCCGGCAAATAACTCATCAGCACCTTCGCCTGATAGAACAACCTTTAATTCTGGACTGGCGATCTCGGCACAAAAGTACATAGCAATAGCAGATGGATCAGCAAGTGGTTCATCTAGTGCTTTAATTACCTTAGGCAAAGCTTTTAAATATTCCTCTTTTGTTATTATTTTATCTTTATTGGTTTGATTTAGCATTGTACTTAGCTCTTGAGCATATTTTATCTCACTGAAATTATTATTTTCATAACCAACAGTATAATTCTTTTTTATATCAGCAAGAGATACAATATAACTGGAATCAATGCCACTAGATAGGAATGATCCAACTTCAATATCACTAATGAGATGATGATTGATGGAATCTTTAATAGCATCTTGGATATCTGTTAAAGAACATGATTTATTTGTAAACTCAAAATGGAAATATCTTTTTTTAGTGATGTTGTTATTTTGGTAAGTAAGATAGGTTCCAGGTTCTAGATTATATACTCTTTTGAACATGGTTTCGTCTGATGCATTAAAGCCAAAGCAAAGATAACTGGCTAAAAGTTGGTCATTAAATTACAAGTAAAATCTGGATGAGCTTTTAAGGCTTTGATTTCGGATGCAAACATAAAGGTATTATTAAATTTAGCGTAGTAAAGGGGCTTTATACCTGATGGATCACGAGCTAAAAAGAGCTCTTTATTATATTTATCCCATATAGCAAAGGCAAACATGCCTCTTAGATGTTTGGGCGTATCATATTTCCATTCTTCATAGGCATGAATAATAACTTCGGTATCACTTTTAGTTGCGAATTTGTGTCCCTTGCTCTTTAGAATTCTCATTAATTCTTGATAATTGTATATTTCTCCGTTAAAGATAATTGCTAAAGATTTGTCTTCATTATATTGCGGTTGGATGCCATCTTTGATGTCAATTATGGCTAGGCGATTGTGACCTAAGGCAATATATTCGTCAATAAATGTTCCAAATCCATCTGGTCCTCGATGTTCAATAGTTTGCATCATGCTTTTTAGAATATTCAATTTGTCTTTTTTATTGGTGATAAATCCAACTATTCCACACATAACTTTTGTTCCTTTCATAAGTTCATTATAATTCACAATAAGTTTTAGAAATTTAAGATTTTGTTAAACAATTCTTAACTTTTTCTTACATTTATTTTGATGTATCGAAAAATGCCGCGATAAGTGTTATAATTTTTTTGGGAGAGATGTGTATGAATGTCCTTGTTTTAGATGATGAAATAGAAATTGCAGATTTAGTTGAAGTATATCTAAAAAGCGAAAATTTTAAAGTGTTTAAAAGTTATAACTCTCGACAAGCACTTGACATTTTTGATAAAGAAAATATTGATTTGGCGATTTTAGATGTTATGGTTGATGATATAAGTGGCTTTGATATTGTCAAGCAAATAAGGGAAAGAGGAGGAAAGTTTCCGATTATTATGTTGACTGCTAAGATTGCCAATCAAGATAAAATCCAAGGATTATCAATTGGTGCTGATGATTATATTACTAAGCCATTTAATCCTTTGGAATTAATAGCAAGGGTTAAAGCTGTAATAAGAAGATATACTGAATATAATGCATCTATGATGGATGATAAAATTTATATTGGAGGTCTTACTATTTCTAAAAATAATCATACTTGTAAGCTGTATGATAAGAAAATTGAATTGACTCCTTTGGAATTTGATATTGTTTGGTATTTAGCAATAAATAGAGGGCGTGTTGTCAGTTCGGAGGAATTATTTGAAAGTGTATGGAAAGATAAATATTTTGATAGCAATAATACCGTTATGGTACACATAAGAAGAATAAGAGATAAATTAGGTGATTCATCTAAGCAACCGAAGTTCATAAAAACGGTGTGGGGAGTGGGATATAAGATTGAAAACGAAGAAATTTAAAAAATTGAAATGGGAAATGGCATTTAGGACAGTTGTCAAGATACTTTTTTATTCAGTTATTATCTTGCTTTTTTTAATGTGGTTGTTTGATGATTTATTAAATGATTTTATTGCAGATAAGCTTCTCGCTTTTGATGGTATCTTATGGTATAAAATTATGGAATCTAAAACGCCAATTATCCTGGTAATTTATTCTTTTGTTATTGCCTTAGTGTCATTTTTTGTCATTAAACATGATAATAAATATATGGATGCAGTTTTATCATCAATTAATTCCATTTTAGATGATCCCGAAAAGAAAGTTAGAATTGATTTAGACATAGAACTTTTAGAGATTGAACTCAATAGAATTCGCATGAATATCTTAGAAAATAAGACGCGTGCAAAAGATGAAGAAAATAAGAGAAATGATTTAATAATGTATATGGCTCATGATCTAAAGACACCACTTACTTCGGTAATAGGTTATTTAACGCTCTTGAGTGATGAGAAAAAGATTAGTAAAGATATGCGCGATAAATATATTGAAATTGCCTTGGATAAAGCTTTAAGAGTAGAAGAGTTAACTAATCAGTTTTTTGAAATAACAAGATATAATTTGTATGAAATGGAATTGAGTAAAAAAAATATCGACTTAACATTATTAATGGAACAATTAGTTGATGAATGTTATCCTATGCTTCATGATAAGAAATTGAATTTAACCTTTAACTATAAAAATAGGGTTGATTACTACGGTGATGGTAATCTTTTGGCACGGGCATTTGGCAATTTAATAAAAAATGCAATTAACTATTCTAAGCCGAATTCGACAATTGAGGTTTTAATGGAAGAGCATTCTGAAGATGTGGAATTGATATTTAAAAATGAGGGCGATAAAATACCAGATTATAAACTAGAAAAAATATTTGAAAAGTTTTATCGAGGAGATGAAGCAAGGACATCTAAGACTGGTGGGGCGGGACTTGGTCTTGCTATAACAAAGGATATAATAGAACTTCATGGAGGGGCTACTAATGTCAAGAATGAAGACAAATATATAATATTTACTATAAAGATCCCTAAATAATAGTGGTGTTTGGTTAAATGTTTTATTGTTATAGACAACAACAGAAAGTAATGCTAGAATATATGGTATAATTTTATAAGAGGTGTTGATTGTGGAAATAAAGGATTTGAAAAAGTGGATAATTTTGATTGTAATATCTGCTGTCTCATTTTGGATAGTTAATAATTTAGGTGTAGTTTTTAGTTTTGTAAGTGAGATGTTTTCGGTCTTTTTACCATTTATTTTAGGTTGCATTATTGCCTTTATTTTAAATATACCTATGGTGAAAATTGAAAAGAAATTATTAAGTATTACCAAAAACAAGAAGAAAAAGGGATTAATTAGAATAATTTCGATAATTTTGTCTTTTCTAATTTTTGCCTTGATTATTGGTTTAGTTCTATTTTTATTGATTCCAGAACTAATAGAGAATGTTCAATCGCTTGTTAATAGTATACCTGCCTTATTAACGGATTTTGAAAATTTTATTTTGAATCTATTGGATAAATATCCAGATTTACAGAATCAAATTAATGATCTATTTGTCAAAGAAAATTTGACAGTTATTACGACTAGGTTACTAAATTATGTTGCCAATGGTTTAGTTGGCTTAATAAGCGGATTGATATCGGGAATCGTAACTTTATTTATGGCTATTATTTTCTCTGTTTATATTTTATGTCAAAAGGAATATTTACAAAATTGTGGAAGAAAATTATTGGAAGCATATATTCCAAAAAGACGAGCTAGTAAGATTAAAGAAATAATTAAACTTGCCAGTGATACATTTGCAAAATTTATTTCTGGACAATGTCTAGAGGCAATTATTTTAGGCTTGATACTATTTGGTGCATTGCTTGTATTTAGATTTCCCTATGCCTTACTTATTTCGGTATTGACGGCAGTAACAGCATTGATTCCCATATTTGGAGCAGTTATTGCTATGGTTGTTGGAGCAATATTAATTGCAATAGAAAATCCGTTACAGGCACTTTTATTTATGGTTGTCTTCCAAATTGTTCAGCAGATAGAAGGAAACTTTATTTATCCAAGAGTAGTTGGCAAATCAGTAGGGTTATCACCTATGTGGACATTACTTGCCATAAGTGTTGGTGGAAGCTTGTTTGGGGTGATAGGAATGTTAGTTGGCCTACCTTTAGCTTCTATTGTCTATGCCTTAATTCGCAGTGATGTATATAAGAGAATATCATTAAAAGGAAAGTTAGAGTTAAATAAGAGAAGTAATTGAAATAAAATGTACCCAATGTCAAGGACTAAATAAAAAAAGAGAGTTTAGACAATGGTTGCAAATAAATGATTTCGGTATTGAACTGGAGTCATTTTTTTTAAATTCCATTGATATCTATAATTATTATAATATTCAATATAATCTTTTATTTCATTGCATACATCTCTAAAAGTGAAACAAGTATCTAAATTTAATTCATCTTTCATATGACCGAAGTATGATTCTTGAGGAGCATTATCCCAACAATTTCCTCTTCTAGACATAGACTGTTGAATATTATATTTTTTTAATAAATTATGAAATTTTGGAATTGTATAATGAACGCCTTGATCTGAATGAACAATTACATTTTCATTTAATACTACATTTTTCTTACGATGTAGTTTTTTTATTGTTTCTAAAGAAATATCTAACGTCATATTTTCACTTATATAATAAGCGAGTATCTCATTAGTTTCAGCATCTTTAATAGTTGATAAATAACACTTTTTATTATTACCATAAAATAAATATGTTATATCGGTTAAAAGCACATTATATGGTAGCCCAGTTTTAAATACACGATTAACAATATTTTCACAAGTAGTATGTTCTTGAGTTGCTTTCATCATTCTTCTATATGGGTTAGCTTGTCTTATAGGACATTTTAATCCGAATTTTTTCATTAATCTTCTTATCTTTTTAAGATTAAAATGAACATTAAATTCATTATCAAGTACCATTAATATTTGTCTAGCACCTTTTTTGCGTTTTTTGAATTTGTAGGCTTTTAATATTAAATCAAACTCTTTTTGGTCTTTATTATCTCTTTCAATTCTTTTATTTTCATTTTTTAAATAATTATAATATCCTGATTTAGAAACACCAATACATTCACATAAATATGTTGTCATTCCTTTTAATTCATATCTATCAATAATATATTTTATTGTTTCAAATTTGATATTGATTTGATATCTGTTAAAATTCCCATTTCTATCAGTTCGTTTTTTTTTAATAATTCATTTTCTGCTTCAAGTAATTTTATTCTAGCTTCAGCTCGTTTAAGTTTTTCTTTATCTGATAATTCTCGTTCCAAGGTTCTTCCAGAATATTCTTTTCTAGTATCTGTTATTTCACCAGTAGAATTTAATTGTTTTCTCCATCTATAAGCTGAATTTGATATTCTTCTTTCTCCAACAATTTCTGGATCTATACCACACTCTTTAAATACATCTTGAGGAAATTTTTTATAATTTTCACATTCTTTTACCAATTTATATTTAAATTCATCAGTGTAAGTTATACTTTTATTTGTTATATTTTTTCTCCATTTATTTTTACTAAGCTTTTTTACTTGAGCATTTGTAAATAATATTTTTGACATTATTACCACCAACTTTCTTATATTATACAATAAGACATAATAAAAACCTATAAAGTAGGTCTCTCTTTTTTTAAGAGTCCACTTTATAGGTTACATTTTAAAAGTTTACTTCTTTTATTTTATATGCAACTGAAAGTTGATAGTTTTACTACTATTTATGTTTTAAAATGAGCTTAGAAAAGGAGAAAAAATATGAAATTTGGAGATAATTTAAAGAAGTTGAGAAGGGCTAAAAAAATAAGCCAAGAGGAATTAGCGGAGAGAGTCAATGTATCGAGACAGAGTGTGAGCAAATGGGAGACAGGAGATGCCTATCCGGAAATGAATAACATTTTGGAGTTGTGCAAAATTTTTCATTGTCATATCAATGAACTAGTAAATGATAGTATAATCGATGTTGACTCATTTGATGAAGATGTTCGTGAAAATGTCGTTAAATTAAAAAAAGAACAACAAAGGAAAATGAAGGGATTAAGTAAGGCAATATCTGTCATAGCAAAAATAATGTCTACTCTAGTTTTAGTTGTTATTCCAGTAGTTATTGCAACAATGATTTTCTTAGGAGTATTTGCTACAAAAGTAGACATTAAAGAAAACGAGATAACATTTAATAATAAGGATAAAATTGTCTTACTATATGAACAAGATAAAATCAAGATGCAAGTTAATGAAAAGGATACTTATGAAATAGAAGATCAATTTTATGTATTGAAGATGAAAGATATGTTAAATAATAATTCCAAATATGCCATCTTGGGATATTTAGAAACGGGATTTTTATGTCTACTTATTTTTATAATATTGATTAGGATTATGTTGAAGTCCTTAAGTAAATTGTTTGATAATATTAATAAGGGAGATACGCCATTTACTTTAGAAAATGTAAATCATATAAAGAAAATAGCATATTTAATGATTGTGGTGACTTTACTTCCTGGCATCATAGGAGTGATATTTGAAATAGTCTTAAATGCTGATTTAAATGTCGGATTTGAATTATTCAGTCTGATTGAAGTTTTATTCTTATTTAGTATTGCCTATATTTTTCAATATGGTTATGAAATACAACTTGATTCAAAGGGAATTATGTATGGTGATATAGATGAATAAGAAGGAATTTATTTTAAAATTGGCTCAAGAACTAAACTATGATGAAAATTCATGCTTGATAATTAATGAAATACTTGAAAGTAATTTCTTTATAAGCAAGAAGAGTAAGAATAAAATAATCGATGAATTAGTCGGGAGATTAGATGTTGAAATAAAAGAAGCCAAAAAGATTTATGATACTGCTATTAAGATTATTAATAATGAATTAAAGTATAAATTTAGACATCCATTTAAGAGTAAAGATTAGAAGTAATAAAAATTACTTCTTTTTGTATTGATTAAAGTAAGGGTTTTGGGTTAATATATAAATATATAAGGAGGATATGAGATGTTAGAAGGTCGAGTAGCAATTATAACTGGGGGAACGAGAGGAATAGGATTAGAAACTGTTCGCCTTTTTAAAAAGAATGGAGCTGATGTGGTTTTATTTGGATCAAAAAAAGAAACTGTTGATAAAGCGTTAAAAAACCTAAAGGAAGAGGGATTAATAGTAAAAGGATATTATCCAAATCTATATAATTATGAGGAATTGACTAATGTAATGAAAAAAATCAAAAGAAATTATGGCCATATAGATATTTTAATAAATAATGCAGGAATTTCAGCTAATAAAAAAATTGAAGAGACAACGGTTGATGATTTTGCAAATATCATGGATTTGAATGTTAATGCAATGTTTAATGCTACTAAGGCAGTTGTTCCATTTATGAAAGAAAATGGTGGAGGAGTAATATTAAACACTAGTTCAATGGTAAGTATTTATGGTCAACCTTCTGGAGTAGGATATCCTGCTTCAAAATTTGCCGTAAATGGACTGACAAAATCCTTAGCAAGGGAATTAGCTCCTTCCAATATTAGAGTTAATGCTGTTGCTCCTGGAATAACAAATACCGATATGGTGGCAAATCTTCCAAAAGAGATGATTGAGCCATTAATTAAGACTATCCCATTGGGAAGAATAGGGCAGCCAAGCGATGTTGCCAATGCCTTTTTGTTTTTGGCAAGTGATATGGCAAGTTATATAACTGGAGAGATATTATCCGTTGATGGAGCTGCAAGGTGTTAATCTTGCAACTTTTTTTAATAATTGATATTATAATTATAAGAAAGAAGATGAAGATATGATAAAATTACCACCTATTGAAAAGATACCAGAAGCTTATTCAGCTATTCAAGATGAGAGAATAACTTTATTTGATGATCATGCTATTGTAAAATCGAGCAATGGTGAAAAAGAATATTTAATAAAATGGAAAGATAACGTTTATTATTCGAATGATAATTCGACATATTGGCAAGGATATCCAGGTTACCCAGTTATTGCAGTTTTGCTATTGCAAGATAAACTTCCTTTAAATCAAGAGTATCTCAAATATTTTGCCAATATTGACTGGAATAGTCTAAATAAGGAAACTAAAAGGAATTATAAGGAATCTGTTAATCGAGTATTGATGAATGTGTCAGATGAAGAAAAGCTAAATATCTATTCAGAGTTTGAGAAAGTGTTTGAATGTATTGAGAAACTTGATATCGTTTTAACAAAAAAGAAAGATCTATAGAACAAGAAATATTCTTGTTTTTTTGATGTGTAAATTTATGAGAATGTGTACACAAGTTTTTACACAATTATTGTATCAAATTTATGTAAATATATACAAATTTGATTGAAATATTATTCTCAAAATTCCAAGATTTTATATAATAGTATTAAGCAAGAAGAAAAGTAATCAAAAAAAGAATTTTAGGAGTTGAGAAGTAATGAAAAAAATGGAAGAATTACAAAAACAAAAGAAAATTGCTTTAAGTTTATGTGTAGCAGTATTAATTGTTACCATTGCTAATTTTTGTATAAAGTATAATAATTATAGCAAGTTAGATATGGACGTGTTTGATTATTCATGGCAATCAAATACTTATTTAGCAGCAATAGGAGATGAAGGGGTATATTTATCAGATATTGATTATATAGCTAACCAATCAAGTGTACAATGGGGTAGTATATTAAAAGATACAACATCTGCTGGAGGCAAAATAGCAGTAAAAGTTGAAAATGCCTATTACACTTTTGAAAAGGGAATGTGGGCCCATGCTAATTCAACACTTGTCTATGATATTAGTAATTATAATTATGAGTATTTTACCGCTTTTATGGGCTTGAATCAAACAGCAGCAAGTTCAAGCAATGGCGTAAAATTTTACATATATACTTCTAATGATGGTGTAAATTGGACTTTAAAAACAGATGAGAATCCAATAGTAGTTAAGCCTGGTATGAATGCTATAGAAGCAAAAGTTAATATTAAGGGAGCAAAATATTTAAAGTTATATGCTGATAATAATGGCAATAATGGAAATGATCATGCAGTTTATGCTGATGCCAAATTAACTAATGATTTGGAAGATAATCAGGTAATTGATATTGGCGAATTAGATAAGAAAATAAAAAATGATTATTCAAATTCATCATTAACTAATAAAGATTATGAGCTTACTTTGTTACAAAGAGAGTTAGCAAGTCGAGCAGGATCTTATGCTTTAAGAAGATTCATTGAGGAGAGTACCGACAACGAAAAAACTTTTAATTGGTTATTCAATGATTTAGAAAATTTGAGATATTATGTTTTGGGTGGTCTTCCCGATGGAGGAAGTTACTATAATTCACTTAATGTTCTTTCAAAACTTTATAAAGAATATTCTACTGATTTTCAAATTACTCGATTATTAAATAATCCTACTACTCCTAATATGACATATGGGAATTTGTATAAAAGAATGGCTATTTCCATTGCATTAACGCATTCACAAAGGGTAGGATTATGGATGCAAAATGCTGCAAATGGAGAAAATGATTCGGATCCATTGAGACGTTATGCAATATATAAATATATGCATAAGAATAATAAACTAAAGATTTCAAATAGCATGGACATGACTCATGTTTTTGAGGATTTGCATGTTGAAGAAATGCGTATTCTTTTGAGTAATAATATCGATGATGAAGAAATTTTGTGGTTGAATAAATATGTTCAGGATAATGTGGATAGAAATCCGAATAATGTATGGAGATATATAACTCCGCATCCTTATATGGCTTATGTGTGGCCAAATTATGGTAATCCGATCTATTATGATCCAGCCAATATTGATTATTTTAATGAGTTATTTGCAGTAAGTAAATCAAGTGATAATGTAGGTAAAAGTTTGTCAAGCGACGCAACAAAGGTTGGACTATTTGATTCCGAGTTTGTTATACCTGGAGGAAAAAATGTAAAAGAGTATAGATTAAAAGTTACAAGAGGAAATGCGGATTACAAATTGTATAAAGTATGGATGAATTTCCGAAATAAATTTGGAACAGGAGCTGTATGTGGTGGAATTTCTAAAAGTGGAGCAAACATTCGCGGTACACATGGAATTCCAGCGATAGTTGTTGGACAACCGGGACATGCTGCATTGTTATTTTATACTAAAGATGCGGAAGGTCGAGGATATTGGAGACTTGATAATGACGTATCTGGATGGACTTTGACAGGAAAAAGTGCAAGATTACTTGGATGGAGCACGGGAAGTTATACTAGCGGTTATTCGACTGGTGTTTATATGGAATATGAACAAGCAGCAATAAATGATCATGAAAACTTAATAACGGCTGAAGAATTAGTAATGTTAGCTAAAGTTTATAGCAGTGATTTGGCAAAACAAGAAGAAATTTATCGAAAAGCGCTAGAAATCCAGTCTATAAATTTTGATGCATGGCTTGGTTTAATTAATGTCTACAATGAAAAGGGAACCAAAACAGAAGAAGACTATTATAGATTAGCAGAAGAAATAGGGGAAGCCCTAAAATATTATCCATTACCAATGCAAAATGCGACAGATTTGATTAAACCGAAGATGGAAAGCGTAGCAAACCAATATAGGTTTACCTTAATGCAAACGAGAATATTAACTGAGGGAAGTGTATTGCCTAATAATACAGAAGATAGTTTTACAGTAGTTCAACCTGGAGTTACTAGGTTAGAGGCCAATTACTTATTGGGAAGATTAGATAAGACAATTGCAACATTCTCATTTGATGGAGAAGATGCCAATAAGATAGTATTATCCGATAGATTTAATGGAAATGGAGTAAGATGGGATTATAGTATAGATGGAAAGAAGACGTGGAAAGAGGTCTCATTTACCGCAGAAGAAGAACATAAGTGGCTACTAAGTAATAAAGAGATAAGTGCAATAACAGCAGAAAAAGATATCTACATACATATAGTCGGAGTAAACTATAATGAAGAGAATTTGTATAAGATAGATATAACAAAGGGAAGTGTGCCAGCAACGTACTTTGCCAATGATTTAGAAAATCGTGTAGTAGGAGTTAGTTTAACAGCCGAGTGGAGAATGCAGGGAACGAGTACGTGGACAAGTTATGCAAGTAAGAGTCCAGACTTAACGGGAAATAAGATCGTAGAGTTAAGAATAGGAGCAACAGGAACAAAACTAGCAAGTGATACAGTAACATACACATTCACAGAAGATAATCAACCAAATACGCGAAAATACATACCAGTATCGCATTTAACCAAAGAAGCGGTCTCAACAGAAGCGGTAAGTAATGGGGGATCAGCAGTAAATGCCATAGATGGAAACTATAATACAAGATACCATTCAGCATGGAATGGAACAGATACAGAGAGATATATAACAATAAAACTTGATAATCCGGTATACTTATCAGCCGTAGAATTCGTACCAGCTGGAGGAGGAAACGGAAGAATAGTCGATGGAACAGTATACGGAAGTATGGACGGAAAAACATGGATAAAACTAAGTGAATTAAAGAACCAAAGCTATCCAAGTCAGGCGAATACAAATGAACAAGCCATAGCGATGACTAAAAAATTTGAAATAGCCGATCCAAGAGAAGTACAATATGTCAAAATAGTAGCGGATAGAACGAATGGAAATTGGTTTGCAGCCAGAGCCTTCAACTTCTATCAAGACATAACAAAAAATCCGCATCCAACAGCTGGAGTAGGATATAGTACAACGAATCCGACGAACAAGGAAGTAGTAGCAAGACTAATAAATCCAAGCACGGATATCGTAATAACAAATAACGGAGGAAAAAACACTTATACATTCACAAAGAATGGCGAATTCACATTTGAATTCAAAGACAAGAAGACCGGAGTAACAGGATCAGCTAAGGCCAAAGTTGACTGGATTGATACGACTGTACCTACTGTTAAAGCAACATATAATCCTTCAAAAGATACGGATGGGGATGTATTAGTTACGATTACACCGAGCGAAGCGATAAAAGTTACTAATTATAAAACTGATAATGTTGATGAAGATGGAAATCAAATTTATTCAAAGAATGCATTTACTTATACTTTTACAGAAAATGGCACATTTACTTTAAAATTTGTCGATAGAGCAGGTAACTCTAACAGTGTTAGACTAATGGTTGATTGGATAGATGCTCATGGCAATGGTTCGCTTGTAAGACCTACTACTCCGACAACCAAACCAACAACTAAGCCGACAACTAAGTCAACTACAACATCAAGAAAGACAACTACATCTAAGAGGGTTACAACGACAATAAAAAATAATACAACAAAGAAAACAACAAATAAAGTTAATACAACGAAAAAAGTAACAAATAATACTGTTACGAATAAACCACAAGGAAACGGAAATACAACAACAACAAGAAAAACAACAACAGTAACTACTAATGATATAAATGAAGAATTGCCATCAGGTAATAAGACAACTTCTAAAGCTGCATCTATGGAAACGACGACAAAATTACAAGTAGTTAATGAGGAAAAAGAAAAGAAAAATCCTTGGACAAGATACTTGATAGTTATTTCATTAGCTATATTGATTATGATAATTGCAATGATTATTATTAAGAAACGTCATGAATAAAGACTCGATTATGAGTCTTTTTTGTTTTAAACCATCAAAAAATTATTGTATAACAACAAGAGTGATATGTAATTTTACTTTATCTAAATATGTGTTATAATATGATATAATTTTATTCTTAGAATAAATGGATAAAAAGGGGGTGTATTAATGGGTGAAGATGATATAAAATTATTTTCGCATAATGAAAAAGCCTACAGAGCTTTAGTTGAATGTTTACTTAAATATCCTCTTTCTTTTATTGAGCATGCTACAGGTACTGGTAAATCTTTTATAATTCTTAAATATTTGTTTACCAAGATGCGTCATAAAAGAATTCTATTTATTAGTTTGCATGATGAAATGTTTGATCAATTATTTGGCAAGCAAATGCATACTCTTGGAATGAAGAAGGAAGACTTTTTAAAGTTTGATACACTTATATATCATAATTTAATTAAATATGATCCGAAAAAAATAGTTGAGGATTATGATTGTATTGTCTTTGATGAGGCGCATCACTGTGGAGCAAAAGAGTGGGGCAAGATAGTTGAGGGCATTAAAGAAGAGGTTTTGAAACACGAAGATAAAAAAATGATTGGTTTAACAGCGACCGGTATTCGTTATTTAGATGATTATATGGATGTATGCGAGAACTTTTTTGATGGCCATTGTGCAAGCAAATTAAATGTTGCCGAAGCTATTTTAAAATTATTGTTACCAGCGCCTCTTTATATTAATTCTATTATATCTTGTAAGGACAAGTATGAAAGAGTAAAGAAAAAGTTAGATAAATTACCGAAGACAAAGGAAATATTAGATATCCAAAAGATATTAGATGAAATTGGTTCGGATATTAAGGATAATTCTTCCGTTGCCGATTTACTTAAGAAATATGGCGTACATTCAGGAGAGAAGTATATCGTATTTTGTAAAAATATAAAAGATTTAAAACAAAAAATGCAAGAAGCCAAGACATGGTTTAAAGATATAGGCGAGATTAAAATGTATCAGGCTCACAGTGCACAAAAAAAAGATGTTAATCGCGGCCAAATAGAGGATTTTGAAGAAAAAAGTGATGCACTAAGTTTAATGTTCGCTGTCGATATTTTTAATGAAGGTTTTCACATTGAAGATTTAGATGGTATTTTAATGTTTAGAAAGACGATGTCTCCAACCGTATATTTGCAGCAAATTGGTCGTGCTTTATCATTTTCAGCAAGAAAAAAGCAGATAAAAATATTTGATTTTGTCGACAATATAAGTGGAAATGATGTAATACGTGAACTCTATAAAGAATTAGTTAGTACTGCTAAGAAATTATCTGTAGAAGAACCGGAAAATAAAGAATTCTATGATGAAATAATAAAGAGATTTCAGATAGTCGATTATACTTCAATGACAATGGAAAAACTTGAAAATATTGATGCATATTTAGATGAGAATTTTACTTTCCGCAATTCAATTGTCAAATCTATCGTCTTACTTCAAGAATATCGAAATAAATTTCCCAATAATAATATACAATTGGATATTAAATGTGGAAGATTAGCTCCTGAGTATTTAAATGCCTATAAGCATCTAATCGCGATGGATAAATATTTAACTTTAGCAAATATAGAAGCTATTATTGCTCTTGATATTGATTTTAATGGAGAGATATTATTGGATATAGATAAGCGTCGTGAAATGCTAAATGGTCATGAAAATATGCATGAATTAGAGACTGCTATATTCAATAAGTTTAGACAAGATTATATTGATTTTGTCAATCTGAATAATCGTCGCCCAGAATTAGGTAATGATAAAAATGAAGATGATTTATATTCAAAGTATCGCGAATATCTTGGTAGTATGAGCAAGAAGAAATTAATGGCTTTATTTAATAAATTTAACTTTAAATTAACTGTTGAAGAAATCGTATTAACAGGTAATTATCCAAATAAAGATGATTTATATGCATATTTTGATAAACTGATTAAAAAACTTGCTGAAGGTGTTGCATTGGATAAGGTAGAACTTAAAGTTTTAAAAAAATTAAAGTCAGTAATTCCTATCGAATATAACCAGTTAAAGAATTACCTAGATCATAAAAAAGATATTAAAACAATGATTGATGATGCTATAAAAACAATAGAGTGTAGTAATATTAATGCTAAGAATTTAGAAAATAAAATATCTTTTATGTTTAATTCTAATATTAGTAGAGCTATGAAGACAATAGATAAATATGCAGCATATGTAACAAACGAGCAGTTTAAAAGGTTATTGGTATTAGGCATAAAATTGCCAAGGGTACTTAATATGACTTTAGAGGAAAGATTGGAAAAATTGGGAGAATATGATTCTTTTTATGAAAAAGAAAAATATATAGAATCCAATGTCGTAGCAAATTATTTTAGATTTATTGAAAGCAATGGAAGAAGACCAAGTATTTCTAATCTTGAAGAAGAGCAAATCGCAAGAGAATATGATGATTATCTACTTTATACAAATGTTAATAAAATAAAGGTCTTGTGTGCCTCTTTAGATCACTATAAAATAGAACACAGTTTTATTGAGAAAGTCCTTTTGGGAGAGGTACTTGATGAAGAAGAAATAAATATTTATGTCAGTGGTTTAATAAAAAAATCAAAACAACAAGATGTGTTAGATAAAAAAGATTTGAAGATATTGAGAGCTTTGATTCAACACCAAAGATTTTCTTATAGACAAGAAGCAATGGATATGCTTAATGTTCAAACTATTTATAGTAAGATTTATTCGATGATTGCTGAATATGAGTTCTTTAATGACTCTGTTAACTATAATCGTCTAGTGTACTTTATAAAGTCTAATAATGAGTATGTCACTAAAGAATTGATCAATAAGTTGAAAGATATAGGAATTGTTTTTTCTGATTCATTTAAGAATATGGTGGATAATTTAGATGAATTTAGTAGTTTAAAGGAAAAGAAATTGTTTGAAAAAAGAAAAATTCAATCAGCATTAGAAATCTATCTTAGAGACTATAAAAGAAGACCAGAAAGAGGTTCGGAATTAGATTTGATATATCGAAAGAAAATAGCTGGTCTTTTAAAAAATGAACTAAGAGATTATTTAAAAATATTTGTTAGATGTGGTATTCCATATACTACTGAAGAAAAGATTATATTAGATTTAGCAAATCCTTCCGAAGTAAAACTATATTTAGATCATTTGAATGTTAAAATAGCTTCTGAGAAATATAAGGTTGATAATTTGGAAAAGAGAGTACTCAATAAATTGAAGAAGCGCAAAATGTTAAATGAATATCCCAGGTTATTAGATTTACTTCCGAATTATCATAATGAGATAACGGTAGAGGATAAAATCGTCGATGAATTAAATCAAAAAATTAGAAGACATCCAGAAGAAAATATTGATTTTGAAGCCTATTCCTTGAGTGTTTCTCCTAATAAATTATGGAAATTAGAAGCAAGACGTATGAATATGTTGATTAATAATTATTTGATTAAAATACTTGATAAACTGAAAAATAAGAAGATTTCACTAAGATATTTATTGAGTGATGAGGAAAGAGAATTGTTTGAATCATATAGAGAGTTTAACGATTTAGATAAAGCAAATGTTGAATTATTTAGAAACATCAAGGAACTAGAGGAAGAGATGAGATGTGAAGAAGAAAATGTCTATAGAGATGAAATACTTCAAAATTACCTAGATTTTATTCACAACCATAATGGAGAGAGACCAAATTGTGCTAGTGATAATGAGGAAGAAAAAAGTTTAGCTAATCATTTTGAGATAATAAGAGAATTATTGTCTCGCAGTGAAGAGGCAAAAATTACGGCAGCTATTAAAGAAAGTGAAATGGGCAGTTATTCATCTTTTTATGAAAGTTATGTTAATTTCATTTTAGAAAATGAGCGTATGCCTTGTGGCAACAGTGATGATGCTTATGAAGTAAAATTAAATAATTTGTATATTGATTTAAATAGAAAATTTAGTCATGAACAAAATAATGAAATACGAAAATTACGTAAAACATTTAGTCGTGCAACGATGCAAGCAACAATAGAATTTAATAAGAAGAAAGGTTAAGGTGATTGTATGAATAGTGTAAAAAAAGCAGTAATAAAAGATCCTGTAGAATTAGAAAAAATAATAGATTATTATTTGAGCAATGATTTACCTTTATCAAGTCTTGAAGATAATTATTTTTTGAGTTATCCACAAAGAGAATTTCTTTTAAAGAAGTCTATGGGATACTCTCGTCAACGTGAAAAATTAGAAGAGGAGTATAAAATATTTGATGTCTCTTCAGAATATTTAGAGATGTCGCATTTTATCGAAGAGGAAAAAGCATTAAAACCAGAGGAACAAATAAAACTTTTTAAGAGATTAGATGAAATAGATAAAGATAGAGTTATTAAGAGAATGGTTGCAACTAGTGATGAATTATCGCGTCATAGGACAGTCATGAAGCGCATTTTGAACAAATATCAAAAAGAAATGAAATTATGTGATACTTATGTCTTACAATATGGCAAGGAATCTCTATCTGAGTTTATGGGTAGTAAAGGATATAAGTGTGAAAAAATTAATGAAATACTTGAGATGTATGATTATTATTTAAGTGTTAAGAAAAAAATATCCGAATTGACAAAGAAGAGAAACAATATATTAGCTGAGAGAAGAAAGCTACTTGATGAAAATCAGGAATATGCTAATATTACGCAGAAGCTAGTAACAACTAATGTCAAGTTAGCTAATTGGATAGTAAGAGATGGATTTAAGAATATTCCATTACCTAAGGAAGAGGCACAAGCTTTAGCACTAGAGGGATTAGGTATTGCCATTAATCGTTTTGATTATACTATGGGATATAATTTTTCAACTTATGCTTTTAAAATTATCAATAGTATAATAAAAAGAAGATTTAAAAGTATGATGGGTGTTACATGGATTACTTATTGTATGAAACAGAATATTGCCTATTGGCGCGAAGAACTTTTGAAAATGGACAGTGATAGAGTAAAACCTTATAGTGCAGATGAATTAGTTAATTCAGGTCTAGTTAGATTTAGTGCTAGACAAATTAGAAACTTAGATGAGGGAGTAGATGTCATATATAATTTTTCGGATTATTATGATATTCCCGATGATTCAGAAATTCGCACTAAGGGTGATATGCCAATGGATCAATATGACTATGATTATTTAGATGCCATAGATGATAATGAAGGTATTTTCTTTGAGGATGAAACTATGGGCGATGATGTCTATCAAGAATCATTAAGTAAAGCAATTAAAGAAGTTTTGGGAACCTTAACAGAAAGAGAACAGGCAATATTAGAATTAAGATTTGGCATAAATGATGGTCAATCTAGAAGTCTAGAAGCGGTAGCAAAGGAGTTTTTTGTTACGGCCGAGAGAATAAGGCAACAGGAAGCGAAAGCCTTAAGAAAGTGTCGTCATGCGAATAGAAGAGAAAAGTTAATATCTTATGCAGAGGATTATGATATAGTTGCTAAGAGTACATCAGTTGAAAAGGCCAGTAATGAAGAAATCATTAATGCATTCATGCGCCTATATGATCTTAGAAAATCGGGTTTTTCCAATAGTGCAAAGGCCTTCTTTATATCTACTAGAAGACTTCAGTGGGATGAAAAAGAAGTTCATGATTTAGATTTGTTATTGGAGGCATTTATATTAAATATGCAATTAGGGGAAAAACATGTGTATCCTTTTTCTGGTATTGTCGATGCTTTTTGTGATACATTTTCTCACAGTTATGAGTATAAGTATCCATATAGGTTAATTTATGAGGAACTTAAGAAACGCATTGCTCCATCGGAAGAGTGTTGTTTTTCCTCAGAAGTTCAAGATTATCTTCATGAAGGACCTGAAAACGTTATCAATTTGAGTTTAAAATTTAGATGTTAAGAAAAAGGGCTTAATTTCCATTAAAAATTGGTAGATAATAGTATGCAGAAATAATAAAATGGAGATACGAAAGGAGGAAATTATGGGTTTAGGTAAGAAAATAACAGACTTGCGCAAAGAAATAAAAATGTCGCAGGAAGAATTAGCTGAGAAAGTGGGAGTTGCTAGACAGACAATTTCTAAATGGGAACTTGAAGAAACATCTCCAGATATCAAACAGGCTCAAGAGTTATCACGCATATTTAATATTAGTTTAGATGAATTAGTAGGTAATGAAATAAATAATATCGTGGTTGAAAAAATTAGTAATACAGAAAAACTTGCCGGAATGATAATTAAGATATTAAAGGGAGCAGGTATAGTGTTAATTGCTATGATTGTGATTGAAATGGTCGTTTTAATATCCGCGATAATATTCTATAGACCAGTATCTAAAAATGTCGATAGGATTGATACCATAGAAAGAGCCGAATTAACTTGTAGAGTAGATAACGAAAAATACGTTATTGAAATAGAGAGTAATGGCTTATTCAATTGTAAAAATTGTGAAAAAGAGATGAATGATGATTTAGAAGAGTTAATAGAATTTAATGACATTACTGCTACTAAAAATAAAATAATGGAATATTTTGAAGATAGCAAAATTAACTGTGAATTAAAAGAATACTAATTATTCTTTTTTTCGTGCTATAATAACTTTAGAGGTGTATCTATGGTAATAAAAGAAGTTCATGTTAATGATTTAGTTACTAAGTCTAATTTACCAGCAAGTGATTATGTCATCAATCCCTATGTTGGATGTCCTCATGGCTGTAAGTATTGCTATGCATCATTTATGAAGAGGTTTACAGGTCATAGTGAAGAGTGGGGAACATTTATCGATGTTAAGCGATGTGATAAGAAGATAAATGGGAAAAAATTGGAGGGTAAACGCGTTTTTCTATCGAGTGTTACGGATTGCTATAACCAGTATGAAGAGGAATATAGATTAACGAGAAATATTTTAGAACAGTTAGTTGATGTTGATTGTATTTTAAATATTTCTACTAAATCAAAGTTGATCTTACGAGATTTGGATTTATTAAAGCAAATGAAAAATATCGAGGTAAGTATGTCGATTAATACGATGGATGAAGAGTTTAAAAAGGACATGGATAATGCTAGCTCAATTAAAGATAGATTAGATACTTTAAAAATTTTACATGAGAATGGGATACGAACAGTTTTATTTATGTCTCCGATGTTTCCCTTTCTTACGGATTATAAAACTTTAATTAATGTATCTAAAGATTATGTGGATGAGTATTGGTTTGAAAATTTGAATTTAAGGGGAAGTTATAAGATGACGATATTAAACTATATAAAGGATAAATTTCCGGATATCTATCCAGAATATGTAAGAATATATCTTAATAATGATAATACCTATTGGGAAAATTTGGCATTAGAAATAAATGATTTTTGTGAACATGAAAAAGTTGAATTTATTAATTATTTTTATCATGATAAATTAGTAGTTGAAAAAAGAATAAGTAAAGTAAATCTTCTAAATTAAAAAGTCAAGTGCAACAAAAGAGTAAATTAAGTATTATTCACAAAATCTTGTAATTTGTAGAATTTATTTATAATAGACTTATCATCAAACTCATCAAGTAAAGCTTCAAGAGGAGTTTTGTAATTTAAAATTTTTCTAGGGTAGTTGTTCATCCAAGAAGCAATTTCGTTTAACTGGTTGTTAGAAAAGTTTTCAATAAATGTTCCTTTAGGGATAAAATAGCGAATCATACTGTTGTGTTTTTCGTTAGAGCCTTTTTCACCAGAGCAATAAGGATGACAAAAATATATTTTAGTATTAGAATTAGAAATAATTGCGAGGAAATCAGCAAACTCAGAACCATTGTCAGTAGTAAAAGATTTGAATACTTTGTTGTAATGCTTGTTGAAGAAAAGTTTAAGCTGATTAATTTTGTTAACAACATCTTGAGAAGATTTAGAAGATAATCTTAAAATAATTTCGAATCTA